>CAJUOO010000001.1 GCA_910588535.1 uncultured Lachnospiraceae bacterium
TTGTTTTTCACTAAGCGAGAGCGGGGTGACGGAGGACCACAGGCAGTTCGCCGGGTGGATCTTTCCAGAAAATGATACAACAGATAAAGTATAACATATACAAGATATTATAATATCCTGTATATGTTTTTCTTAATGCAACAGCCCCATTTGCTGTTCGCTGGATTCCTGTGAAGGGTAAGTCTTATAATATGGACTGGTATCCTTTGGCAGATATGTTTGATTGTTTCGCTTTTTCCAGAAGGAATTTATAGCGCATTTGCACCGCTTGTAGCTCATAGATGTAACAGTCTATCAGATCCGGCTCGACCACATTTTCAAAATTAGAGCGTGCGGAATCCAGTGCCCATTTGGTTTTTTCCAGCTCATTAAGCAGATGACATTCGTCATAAGCCAGAGCGACAGCCTTTCTTTTCATACGATCACCTCCTGTTAGCAGTATAGTCCTAAAATTGGTAATTTATACATACAATGGAAATAAAAAGAAGACATTTCAAAAGAAGGAGGACAACATGGAAAATCAGATTTTAATTGGAATTATAGCAGTGAGCGCGGCGGTGTTTGTGATAGCAACGGTGTTCTATTACCCGGATGTAATTAAAAAAATATTATTTCGCCTTGGTCTGGGAATGGCAGGGATAGCGGGAGCGAATTACTGTCTGTCACTGATTGGGGCAGGCATATATGTAGGCTTGAATCCATTATCTATATTGGTGTTGCTTGTTTTGGGTGGACCGGGAGTGGTACTTTTGTACGGAATAGAGGCATATGGAAAGTTTTTTATATAATAGAATAATTTCTTGTAAATTTTATTTATTGTTAAAAAGCTGTTGTATCATTTTCTGGAAAGATCCGTCCAGCGAACTGCCTGTGGTCCTCCGTCACCCCGCTCCCGCTTAGTGAAAAACAAAACGGACGCTAAGCTCGAAACTACCTCGCTAAGCGCCGGCGTTTTTCAATAGGTTCCTTGAGGACCACAGGCAGCTCGCTGGACTGTTTTTATCTATAAGGCAAAATACATTGTAATTTTGCTTATATAGAATGGATAGATGGTTTTTGTTGTCTTTATTAAAAAATCTGATATTCTATGAATACAAACGATGTTGATAATCTACTCTACTTGCCTATTTTCGATATAGTCAAATGCAGCTGTCTATTTTAAAAACCCTATTGCTTACAGCCAGATTTTACCCTCACGGCAGTCGCTATATAACTGCAAGCAGCCAATTGACTCGTTGCTCGCGGGAATAAAAATAGGCATAGAGCATTAAACTCTCAAAATGAAATGACAAAAACTATTTATACATCCGATACAAACAGAGTTATAACGTGTATTGCCTAACTGATAAAACAATCCAGCGAACTGCCTGTGGTCCTCAAGGAACCTATTGAAAAACGCCGGCGCTTAGCGAGGTAGTTTCGAGCTTAGCGTCCGCTGCGTTTTTCACTAAGCGGGAGCGGGGTGACGGAGGACCACAGGCAGTTCGCTGGACGGATCTTTCCAGAAAATAATACAACAGCTTTTTAACAATAAATAAAATATGAATTTACAAGAAATTATAGGTGGATAACAAAGCAAATGGATAATCTATCCTAATATTTTCTTGGTGGCAGTAAACAATTTACAATTTTTGGAAAAAAGTACTTTACAAATTTCTGCTCATCTGCTACAATAAGAGCACATTCATTTTATATCAGTATTTTCATGCCGATGTCGGCACAGTTTTCCATTAGAATTAGAAAATTGAATAAAGGGGGAATTGCAGATTTTAAAAATTTTTTTATCATGTATTATTATAATAGCTGTTATTTATGACGTGAGAAGTTATACGATCCCAAACAGTCTTATTCTGCTGAGTTATGCACTTGCTTTTTTGTGTCGAGCCCGTTTGGGATGGCTGGGAATAGCAGGATTTTTTGCAGGGGCATTATTTCCAATTGTCAGCTTGATTCTTTTGCAGCGCGCAGGAGTGATAGGAGGAGGGGATATTAAGCTTTTATCTGCGGCAGGAGGCTTTTTGGGTATAAGAAGAGGTATGCTTTGTGTTCTTCTTTCTTTCTTTTTCGGCGCGGTTCTATCATTAGTGTCGCTTCTTCGGCACAAAAATGGAAGGGCTCGCATTGATTTTTTTCTAAATTATGTTCAGACTGTGGTTCGCACAGGAAAATTAACTCCTTATTATCAACCAGCGGAAAATGGATATTCTGGCACGATACATTTTTCTATCGCTGTTATGCTTGCAGTGTGCTCTGTGCTGTGGTTGTTGTAGAGGCAGAAAGGAAGAGCTTAGATGAATAAAATATTTGCAATATGTGATACAGACAGGCTTTATGTGAAAAATCTTATTCAATATATGAATAGCAAACAGAAGATTCCACTTAAGCTGCAGGCTTTTACCTCGCCGGAGCTTCTCAAGGAATATGCGGCTCGGAATATAATAGAGCTTTTGCTTATTTCGGCGGATGCGATGGATGAGGAGATCGCCGGGCTGGAGATAGGGAAGATTGTGGTGTTGACAGAGGATGGAGCGGTGGGATTGAAAGGTTTTCCTTCAGTGAATCGCTATCAGGCATCAGGAAGTTTGGTACAGGAAGTTATGGCACATTATGAGTCGGGAAATCTTGCTGTCGCATATGCCGCTGCAAAGATGGCGACAACACATTTAATTGGGGTATATTCGCCGATCAAACGATGTGGAAAGACAGCTTTTTCGCTTGCACTTTGTGCAGCATATGCGAGGTCAAGCCGGGTACTCTATGTGAATTTGGAGGATTTTTCGGGGTTTCGTAGTCTTTTGCAGCGGGAATACCGTATGGATATATCGGACTTGTTATATTTTTACAGGGAGGAGAAGCAGGGAATGTTGGGGAAGATAGAGGAGGTGACAGAGAAGCTTTCTAATATAAGCTATCTTCCTCCTGCTATGTGTCCTGCTGACATTAAGTCTGTTCAGCCTGAGGAGTGGAAGGAATGGTTTATGTTGTTGTTGCAGAGCCAATTTGAGGTTATTATTGTGGAGCCGGGGGATTGTGTAAATGGCTTAGAGGAGATTCTTGCCCTGTGCAGCAGGATCTACATGCCGGTTCGGAAAGATATAACTTCTGCGGCAAAGTTAAAGGAATATGAGGAATATTTGCAGCTTGCAGGCTGGGAGGGACTTGCCGGCAAGATAGTGAGGCAGCCTATGCCAGTGATGGAGGAGCCACTTGACAGAGAAGCGGTAGAGGCAGATGGTGTGACAGAGAAAGGAGTTTTTGAATATATGGAATCAGAGGAGTTAAGACAGCTTGCGGATCGGCTGGTTCGGGAGGAGGAATATGGTTGAGAGGGTCCGAAGGGAGGTTTTAGGCAGGCTGGATCAGACAAAGGAGCTTACAGATGAGGAGATTTGGAGCTGTATTGACGGAGTGATTGTAGAGTACAGCAAGTCAGAGTATATTCCACTTCCAAAACGCAGCCGGATAAGAAAGGGAGTGTTCGATTCTCTGAGGCGCCTTGATATTTTGCAGGAGTTATTGGAGGATGGAGAGATCACGGAGATTATGGTAAATGGCTGTGAAGATATTTTTGTGGAGCGAAGAGGGAGCCTTGAGAGGCTTGAGCGACATTTCGCTTCAAAGGAGAGATTGTCAGATGTGATTCAGCTTATGGTGGCTAAGGTAAATCGCCGTGTCAACGAGGCATCTCCTATTGTAGATTCCAGATTGGAGGATGGTTCAAGAGTCAATGTGGTATTGAATCCTGTGGCGCTAAATGGTCCGATCGTCACAGTCAGAAAATTTCCCAAAAAACCTGTGACGATGGAGATGCTAATCGCATGGCAGGCGGTTAGCAGAGACGCGGCAGGGATGTTAAAGGATATGGTAAAAGCTGGATATAATATAATTGTATGTGGGGGAACAGGTTCTGGAAAAACAACTTTTTTAAATGCCATGTCAGATTATATCCCAAAGGAGGAGCGCATTATCACCATAGAGGATAGCGCGGAACTTCAGATTAAGGGTGTGCCGAATCTAGTCCGACTGGA
This sequence comes from uncultured Lachnospiraceae bacterium, assembly GCA_910588535.1. GTDB lineage: Bacteria > Bacillota > Clostridia > Lachnospirales > Lachnospiraceae > RGIG8607. Next base: position 4,029 of record CAJUOO010000001.1, read on the forward strand.
GACAAGAAATGCTACATCGGAGGGGCAACATTCCATCTCTATACGAGATTTAATACGAACAAGCCTGCGTATGCGTCCAGACCGAATTATTGTCGGTGAGGTCAGAGGAGAGGAGGCGGTGGACTTACTACAGAGCATGAATACTGGCCATGATGGGGCGATGTCAAGTGGGCATAGTAACAGCTCCTTAGATATGTTAAGACGGCTTGAGACAATGGTGCTTATGGGAATGGATATGCCGATTCAGGCAATACGAGGGCAGATAACCTCAGCAGTGGATATTTTGATCCATCTGGGGAGACTTAGGGACAAGAGCCGCAGAGTACTTGAGATTGCGGAGGTACTTCCGCTTCAGGAGGATAATTATCAGATTAACCAGATATTTTGGTTTGAGGAGACAGCACAGGAGGAGGGAAGAATTATTGGGCAGCTTTCAGGGGGAAGAGAACGGCTTAAAAATCGGAGGAAACTCATTATGGCAGGGATTCACTGGGAGACTTCTGGGGATCGGTAAGACGGTGGCGGTGTTTTTTGCATTTGCGTGGCTGTTTTATGATACGTGGTTGGCAGTGCTGCTCTTTCTTCCGCTGACCAGATCAGTGGGTAGATATATTAGAAAGCTGGACGCAAGGAAAAGGCTGGATGAAGGCCAGATTCAATTCAGAGATTTTCTAAATTCCTTAACGGCATCTATGCACACTGGTTATGCGGTCGAAAATGCCATCTCTGAGGCATATCACGAGCTTGCAGAGCTATATGGAAAAAATGCATTTATTCCAAAGGAGCTGGAGCGCGTGTTAAGGCAGATGAAGCTGAATCGCCCTGCGGAGGAGGTTTTGGAGGAATTTGGCAGGCGAAGTGGTTTGGAGGATGCAAGAAATTTTGCAAGTATCTTTAAGATTGCAAAGCGCAGCAGCGGAAATCTGGCAGCGATTATGTCAAATACAGCAGAGACTATCGGGAAGAAATTGGAGACACAAAGAGAGATACAAGTGCTGGTTCAGGAAAAGAGATATGAGCAGAAGGTAATGAATATTATGCCTCTGGCAATGATTTTTTATCTTCGCATGGGAAATGGGGAATTTATGAATATTTTATATACCACATTTGCGGGCAGGGTAATTATGACAGTTTGTCTGCTTATCTATCTGGCCTCTTATTATATTGCAGAGAAGATAGTGGATATTAAGATATAGATATTAGGAAAGAGGAAGGGATGGGAGAATGATTATTGGGGCGGTGGGGATTATAATAGCAGCCATTGGGCTGTGGTTTCTGGGAAGAAAGAGAGAATGGAAACGCTGTCCGCCAGTTGGACTGTCCTGTCAGGATGCTATCACATACCTAAAGCCGGGAAAAAGCCAGCAAAAAGAGAGAGAACAGCTCTGGAAGAAAAAGCTTATGTCTGGACTTTGGGTGCTTCTTGGAGGCTCGGCGCTGTTGTTGATTCAGGGAATTGTTCGTTCATCGGCTTCTGATTATGCGCCCATTGTACAGATTGAGCGACCAGAACCCGGAGAAGGTGGAAAGAAAATTGAATTGAGTGCATGGATTTTGGAGGAGGAGTTTCCTCTTTCTATTGAGGTGAAGGAGAGAGTGCCCCAAGCGGAGGAGGCGCAAGAGGCGATACATAGGAGCTATCTTCTGCTCTCAGAGAAGATTCTGGGAGAAAATCAATCTCTTGATGAGGTGCGGACACCATTAAAGCTGATTAATTATATTGAGGAGACTGCATGCAATGTATTTTGGCATATTGACAATACAGAACGGATAGATAGAAACGGACATGTACATACAGAGGGGTTAATGGAAAAGGAGATGATTCAGTTGGTGGCGGAGATCTCACTTGGAGCGTACAAAAAGGAGTATATCTTTTGTGTGACGGTGATGCCTGAGGTGCTTTCCGAGGAGGAGAGGTTGGTTAGAGAGATCAAGAAAAGAGTACAGAGTAGAGAGGAGGCAGATGGCGGAGAGAAGAGCTTTTTTCTCCCGGAGGAGATAGGTGGTGCGGCGGTGGAATATCGGGCGCCACAGAAGAATCAGAGTTATATTCTTTGTGTACTTGTGGGGATTATGGCTGTACTTTGCACATTTTTGCCAGATCAGAAGCTGATACAGCAGAAAAAGGAGAAGGAGGAAGAGCTTGCTCTTGCCTATCCAGAGATTGTGTCAAAGCTCTGCCTTTTGATTGGCTCAGGGCTTACCGTGAGAGGAGCGTGGGAGAGGATAATCAGAGATTACCGCGAGGATCAGAGCTTTAATTATGCATATGAAGAGATGCTGCTTACCTATTATGAGCTGGAGCGTGGGATGCCAGAGGGAAAGGCATATGCGGCGTTTGGAAAGCGATGTCGGCTGTCAGGTTATCGGAAGCTTGGGAGTTTGCTGGAGCAGAATCTTAAAAAAGGAACGGCGGGCCTGCTTGCACTTTTGCAGGAAGAAACATGGCAGGCATTTGAGGAGAGAAGAGCGTTTGCGGTCAAGCTGGCTCAAGAGGCAGGAACAAGACTTTTGATGCCTATGTTAATGCTTTTATTAGTTGTGCTGGTGGTCTGCATCGCTCCTGCTATTATGAGCTTTTAGAAAGGAGGTGAGGCATATGGTGATTCGTTGGCTAAAGGAGTTTTGGCAGGATGAGAGCGGTATTGGAGTAGTTGAAATGATACTGATTCTTGTGGTTTTAATTGGTCTGGTACTTATTTTTAAGGATCAACTTGGAGCACTTGTCAATGGTATATTTAAAGAAATACAGTCAAAGACAAGCTCTGTCTATTCGTAGTGAAGGTACTAAAAATCAGAGTTTTTAGGAAAAGAGGCATAACGTGAAAGGGCATATTACAGTATTTTTCAGCTTGCTGCTATTAATTGTATTTTCGCTTCTCTGCACGGCAATAGAGTCGGCTAGACTTGGAGGAGTGCGTATTCGCTGCCAGTCAGGTGCTTATCTGGCACTTGAATCTCTGTTTGCGGATTATTCACTGCCAATGGCAAGAGAGTACGGCTTGCTGATGCTGGACAAGTCTTATGGGACAGATAATTCACAGGCATATCAAGAATATTTTATGGATTATCTGTCCTATAATATGACAGCAAATAAAGAGCTTATACTGCCGGGAGCTGATCTGTGTCAAGCGGCTGCAGTGGGAGTAACACTTCAATCCGAGCGGGTGATCACACAGGAAGGGGGCGTTCCGTTGGAGAAAGAGATCCTCGCGCATATGAAATATGCTGTTCCAGCAGGGCTCTTTGAGTGGGTAATGGAAAAGCTGGGGATTATGGATCAGGCGCAGATTGTCACAGATATATTTGATAAGTTGTCCGATATCCAGTCGAAGGCGCAAAAGGTGGATAATGCAGTGCAAAAAATACATCAGGGTATAAAGCGAATTAAGGAATATCGTCTTGATATGGAGGAAGCAAAGGATCGCATTGGAGATGCAGTAGATGAGCTAGATGAACTGTATGAGGAATTGGATCGTGCCGAGACGACAAGAGAGATTGTGCGATTAAACAGCGAGATCCATACATTGGAGAGAAGTATTGCTTTGCAAGTTCAAGATTTGGTGCAAAAGCATACAACTCTTTTGGAGTATAACAAGAATGTTGCCGTGCAGAAAAAGCAATATGATGAAAATACGCGACTTGTGGCAGATAAGCTTGTTGTGATGGAAGGGATTTTTGCCGAGGGGATGGAGAAGCTTGATGAGGATACCAAAGGTATTGTGGAATCGGAGCTTTCTGATATTCGTACTCGTTCTGCAGGTGAGGGAGATTATTATAAGGCTTCCTACGCGACAGAGGATATACACTCAAATGTCTCGATCTTGCAATCCAATATCCAGTCTCTTTCTCCGTATATGTCAGGAGGGACAGATGGGCTAAAAAATGTACTAGACTCCTGTGCAGGTGCAATGTCTGTATACAGCACAGAGAAGATGGAGCTGAATTATAAGGATGAGGCGGTTTCTGGTACAGGGGTTGATGTGATAAAGCGTATAAAAAATCTGCTTGGTGATGGTCTTCTGGGTTTGGTTGTGAATCAGACGGACAAGCTTTCTGACAGTGAGTTTTCGCCAGAGGAGTCGTATGAGGCAAGCCTGCGAGGATATGCTTATGAGGAAAAGGAACTTTTGGAACAGATAATAATTAATGAATATCTGCTAAATCGTTTTGGCAATATGTTAGAGCCGGCGGAGGATAAAGTGCTTGCTTATGAACTTGAGTATATTTTAAAAGGAAAGGAGAAGGATAAGGAGAATCTGGCTGCAGTGGCAGCAGAACTATTATTATTAAGAAGCGGCATGAATCTTCTCTATTTGCTGGGCAATGCAGAAAAGAACGCACAGGCAGAGCTTCTCGCCGTACTTTTGGTAGGATTTACGGGGATGCATGGAATTATTAAGGTGACACAGCTTTTGATACTTGTCGTGTGGGCGCAGGCAGAAGGGATAGCAGATGTCAGGTCATTATTCGCAGGAAAGCGAGTTCCTCTGGTCAAGGATGATCTGTCATGGAAGCTAAGTCTGGAAGGTCTTGCAAAGCTTACATCGTCCAATCTGCCGCGCGAGACGGAGGAAGTGGGCGGATTGTCCTACCAAGAGTATTTGCGTCTCTTGCTGTTTAAGGAAAAGCGTGCAGTGAGAAATGCTAGAACCATGAATCTGATGGAAGGTGTAGTAAAGAAGAAGTATGATAAAAACTTTACTCTGAAAGACTGTATTTCCGAATTGGTGATATGCACGGAATTTAAAGCAGAGCCGGTATTTTTAATGTTGCCTTTTTCTGGGAGAGGTGTACAGAAGAATTATCAGATAGAGGGAATCAGCAGTTATGGATATTAAAAGTAGCTGATGGGAAAGGCAGAAAGAAAAGAATAGGAGGCAGCGCAGGGTGCTTTTAGCAGAAATTATAAGTAACAATTCAGCTTATCAAAAAAATAAAAAATGTTCTCTCCAGGTACATAATAAGAAGAGCCGCAGCGTGAATAAAAATGGATGGCTAAAAGCATCCTGCCCTGCCTCCTGTTCAGCAAGTTTCACGGTGGAGGCAGCACTTGTCTTACCAGCTATGCTGTTTGTGCTGTGTGCATTTCTGTATTTTTTGATTATTCTAACTATTCAGGTAGAGTTTAATCAAGAATTGATGAATCAGGCGAGAAAAGTATCCAGATATGCATTTACATATGAAGAAGTTCTTCATATGTCGCCGGCGGAGGAACAAGAGTATAAAAAGGGGCAGGAGCCGGGTCTGACCGATGTACTATTTCATGGATTTTCCTCTGCTTATGCACTGGGGCAGATAAAAAAAGAAATCGGGGTAGAGTGGCTTGACCGATCTTGTATAAGAGGTGGGGCGGATGGGTTGTCTTTATTGAGTGACTCTCTGATCAGCGATAATCACATGGTGGATATGGTTCTCAGGTATCAGGTGAAAATCCCATATCTGCCCGGCGATATATTTTCTTTGTTGTGTGTGCAGAGAGTGCGAATTAGAACTTTTACCGGATTTATGCCGCCCGGGGAGGAGGGAACGGAGAAGGAAGAGGCAGAGGCTCTGGTTTATGTTACAGAGACTGGAAGTGTTTATCATACAAGCAAGTATTGTACACACTTAAATTTGTCTATAAAGGCGGTGGACTGTGCCAATCTTGCCTCGATGAGAAACAGCAGTGGGGGAATCTATTATGCATGTGAGAGATGTGGTGGTGTATCAGAGGGTTCTAATACAGTCTACGTCACCACATATGGAGACAGGTATCATGGCAGCACAGATTGTCAGGGCCTTAAGAGAAGCTTTCAGGAAATTCCAATCTCTGAGGTGGAAGGACGCCGGCAGTGTAAGAAATGCCAGAAGCAGGAACAGAAGGGAGGAGGATGAAATTGTTTCTTATAAAATTAAAAATGATAGAGGGATTATTACTATTAGTATATTTCTCTTATGAGGATATACGATGCAGGAGAATTTCGACGTATGTGCTTCTGGCTGCTTATGTGACAGCAGCGCTTTATCTGACATTTGTGCGGGAGCTTGCCGCATGGGAGTATCTTGCGGCAGGCTGTGTGGGAGTGTTGTTTTTTTTCTTAAGTATGGCAGGGGAGAGTATCGGTATGGGTGACAGTGCCTTGATTATGCTGCTTGGATTTTTGTTCGGAGTTCGCAGGCAGGTGTTATGGGTATTTCTTGCAGTGTTGTTTTGTGCTTTGGCAGCGGCGGTGCTTTTGATCACGAGAAGGGTTGGAAGAAAGAGCAGACTACCATTTGTACCATTTCTTCTTGCTGCTTTTTGTGTCACATTAATATAAAGAAAGTATGGTGGAGTATGAAGTCAAAGCTTAATGCAAGTTATACAGTGGAGGCAGCTTTTATTCTGCCTCTAGTATTTGCGCTTTTATATGGAATTATCTTTTTGGGATTTTATCTGCATGATCATACAATTATGCAACAGTGTGCGTGGGAGAGTGCGTTTTATGGGGCAGGGCAGTTAGAAATTCTCGATAAATCAGAGATTGATGAATATCTGAGGGAGAGATTAAAGGACAGGTTGTTGGTGTCTGGTGTGAGAAGAATCTCTATAGAACAGGGAGATGAGGAGGTGACAGTGGAGCTTGTGGGAGAGGCATCTGTTCTCAGCTTTGCCAAAAAACTGATCGGGTACCATCAGAGGACAGATATCCATGTAAAGCGGGCTGTGCCATATCCATGTCAATCAGATTATGTGAGAAAAGGGTTGGTGATCAGCGAGCAAATAAAAAAATTGTGGAAGAAGGAGTAAAAGGTAGGGATTCATAGTATGGGAAATTATATAAGGGACGGCAGGGGTAGCTTGTTGATAGCAGGAACAGAGCTTATAGAAGAATCCTCATACCAGATGGAGATGCTGAAAAAAAGTCATCCAGCAGGTTTGCTTCCAGTGCAGATTTGTGCGATCAATGAACAGCGGGAATATCATTATGATGCAGGGTGCCTTCTTCCACTTTCTGAATATCTGGAAAAGCGAACGATAAGCAGCAAGATGTTGGGGCAGTATATTGATAGCGTAAAATGTGTGCTTTCTTCTGTGGAGGAATATCTGTTGGAGGCAGATTGTTTGTGTATGGAGCCAGAACATATTTATACAGAGGAGACGGAGTACAGGCTTCAATTTTGTTATGCGCCATGCGGTCAGGGAGGATTTGAGAAAGGATTATTAAAGCTTTTACAGTTTTTTCTTGAGAAGTTAAATTACGATGACCAGCAAGGGGTGACTATGGCATATCAGGTCTATCAAAATGTCGTAAAGGAGGGATATAGCTCTGTCTTTACCTATAAAATTGTGGATGAGCAGCCCGTCAGACAGGAGGTAGTGTTTCCTTGGGAGGAAAAGGATGATTTGGGGGAAGATAGAGAATATGATGATACTGAGAGAAGTAGAACAAGAAAAAGCAGAATCAGTGAAGGAAAAAATAAAGAAAGTAGAATCCCAGATAATAAAAGTATAGAAAGTAGATATATAGAAAATAGAAATCAAGGAAACAGAAATCAGAAAAATAAAAATCAGGCAAGCAAAAATCAAGGAAGTAAAAAACAGGGAAATAAATATAGAGAAAATAGGAATAAAGAGAGCCGGATAATAGAAAATAAAAATAGTAAAATTCCCCCACATATGATATGTATAGGAATCTATATTGCAGGAATTTTAGTGTGTGGGATAGCAGCCGGAGTCTGTTATTTTCAGAGAAACCTTCTTCTGTCTGGAATAGTGTTGTTTTGGGCTGTGGCAGCGATTCTTTTGCTAATTCATTTTGGAAGACAATATAAGGGCATTGACAGGTCTCAAAATACATGGTAAGGTTTCTGTAGAACAAAACGGAGGCATATGCCATGGGTCTAGAACACATAAAGGAGCTGCTTAGCATCAATGGATTTCGTCCAATTAACACGAATCTGGAAGAAGTGACGCTGTATGACAAAAGTGCAGGGGATAGAAGCTATCTTCTTGTTTTATGTGATTTTTCAGGGTACAGAAGGCTGGATGCGGATCAACTGCGCCATATATTGTGGCGGATTAGTATGAATGAGAACTTTGTGGTAAGGGGCAGAGAAATGCTTGCCCTTCTTGTGACAGAGGATGCGGCATATGGCAGAAGTTTGCTTCAGGCGGGATTTCCAGTCTGGATTTTAGACTGCAGAGAGAACAGCCTGAGGATCTATGAAGACCAGCCAGCCGATTTTGCGGGGTTAAAGGCACAGCTTGAAAATCTGTTGGGCGAAAAGGGACATTGGAGAGCAAGGAGATCCTCACAGTTTACGTTGTGTAATACTATATTGATAGCTATTAACGTGATTATGTTTCTTGCCATGAACTTGTTTGACAAGGGAACGTCGGGCAATCGGATGATACGATGGGGAGCTATGTATACGCCGTATATGGAACATCCTCAGGAGCTGTATCGTCTGATAACGGCAATGTTTTTGCATTTTGATGTCAGTCATCTGACAAGTAATATGGTGATACTGGTAGCTCTTGGTGATAATTTAGAGCGAGTCTTGGGGAGATGGCAGTATGTATTTTTGTATTTTTTGAGTGGTTTGGGTGCGGGGCTTGCATCCTGTGCGTACAATGTGGTGATGGATAGAACTGTCGTGTCGGCTGGTGCATCGGGAGCTGTTTTCGGAGTGATCGGTGGTTTGTTTTTTCTGGTAATAAAAAATAAAGGCAAGCTGGAGGAGCTGACAGCGCCAAGGCTTGCCTTGATGATCGTATATATTTTATACAGTGGTTTTACCACGCCGGGCATTGACAATGCGGCACATGTGGGAGGACTTCTGACGGGCATGGCAGCGGCATTTTTGTTATATCTATCAGGAAAAACCAAGATTTCTTAATAGGAAATGAAATATATTTTGGTGTAGACACCAGAACGAGAGGAAATATGAAGATTAATATTTATTATGCCGGCAGGGGATTGATTGATGATCCTACCATTTATGTAATGAATATATTGGAAGAGGTATTTGATGAGCTCCATGTTAAGGTAGAGCGGTATCATCTACATGAGTTAAAAAATAGTATTACAACTCTGCCCAAGACGCTAAAGGAGGCAGATGGTGTGATTCTGGCCAGCACGGTGGAGTGGCTTGGGTTAAATGGCTGGATGCAAGTGTTTTTGGATGCCTGTTGGTTTTATGGAGATAAAAATAGAATCAGCAGTATCTATATGGTTCCGGTGGTGATGTCAACCACTTATGGGGAAAGGGAAGCACAGCTTTCCCTGATCAATGCGTGGGAGATGCTTGGCGGAAAAACCTGTCGAGGTTTGTGTGCCTATGTGGAGGACCCGATTGCTTTTGAGATGAATGAAGGCTATAAGGTTATTATTGAGAAGCAGGCAGAGGATCTGTATCGAAGTATTTCCCAGAAGGTTAAGGTATTGCCAAGCAGCACAATTGCGATTAAGCAGAATATTCTGAGAGAGACTATGGATTTCACTCCTCAGGAAAGCGAGCAGCTCTCAAAGTATGCATCAGATGATATCTATGTCAAGAAACAGAAAGAAGATATTGAAGAACTTGCTGGATTGTATAAAAATATATTGGAAAATAAAAAATCAGAGGGAAATGTCCCGTATATTGACAGCTTTATGAGATCGTTCCGCTCAGCAGTAAAGACAAAGGCAGTGTACGCCCTTGTGATAGAAGACAAGAAACGAACACTGCTTCTGGAATGTCAGAATGGCAAGCTTGACTGCCATTATGGAGATGATGCTGGCTTGGCAGATGTCACAGCGCGGCTTTCGAGCCGGGTGCTGGAAGATATTATCAGTGGAAAGACCAGCTTTCAGGGAAGTTTTATGAAGGGAGATATGGCAGCAAAAGGGGATTTTGCGTTAATTCGCATGCTGGACGAATTTTTCACATTTTCCTGATAATGTTTCTATGGATACAATTGGAAGGTAGACCTCTATGCAGGTTCCTTCCATGCCGGACCATGCAAGCTTCATATGACCACCATGTGCAAGAATAATACCATGTGCAGTGCATAGTCCTAAGCCAGTGTGATGTTGTTTATCTGTTGCAAATGGCTGCCAGAGCTTTTTCTTCATATCCTTAGAAAAGCCTTTTCCATTATCTGAGATAGTGATCTGAAAGAGGGAATTTGTACAGGATAAGGTTAATAAGATTTTTCCGTTTTCTTCTGGAAGTGCTTCATAGGCATTGATCAGAAGAAGTTCAAGAGCATGATAAAGTTTCAAAGAATCACCATTATATTCGGGACAGAATTCTGCTGTTTGAAGAGTGACGGAAGAGGCAGTGGAATAGTGTTCGTGCGGAAAAAAATCCACAAGATCAGTGAGCAGCTCATTCAGCATAATAGGAGAACAATGGATCGTGCTGCTGTGCTCATAATCATATAGATCTTCCATCAGATTGCGGATGTAGAATGCACCTTTGACACACTCTTGCCAATGTTTGAAATCGCGCACTTCTGGATGACACTTTTCTGTTATCTGGAAAGAGCTCATAAGTACAGTTAGATCATTTCGGATGCTGTGTGATAAATATGATAAGGCATACTTTTGTTCTTGATCATATTTATCTAATAGTTGTCGAAGCTTGGGGTTATCGGCTTTTAGCTGTTCAAGCTGGTTAAGTTCTTCTCTGGTAAACATATCTTATACCTCTCTTTAAACACATGTTTGGATTTGCCTGTCAATAATATATCATGAATTTTGACAGATTTCAACGAATATCGTCAGACAAATTCCGACAAAAAAGACGTTCTTTTGAGAATAGAGGACAGTATTGCTTTGGTTTTATTAGAATTTGCATAAAATTACAACAAAAGGAGATAAAAAAATGGAAGATAATTGTATTTTTTGTAAAATAGCAAATGGAGATATTTCGTCAAAAACTTTGTACGAAGATGATATGTTCCGGGTGATTTTGGATATTAACCCAGCAGCAAAGGGGCATGCACTGATACTGCCTAAGAAGCATTTTGCCGATATATATGAGCTGGATCAAGATACCGCGGGGGAGGTTTTTGTGCTTGCAAAGCGCATGGCAGCAGTGATGAAGGAAGCTCTTGGCTGCGAGGGAATGAACATCCTTCAGAATAATGGAGAGATAGCAGGACAGACCGTATTCCATTTTCATATTCACCTTATTCCAAGATATAAGGAGGATGAGATTGGATTCCATATGGAAGGAAAAGGGGAGCCTGATTACAGTTTGGATGATGTGCAGAAGGTAATTGTGGAAGGGTTGAAGGCAGTTCGTGCAGTATAAAAATAGCTCAGAGAGCAGCTCTAAGTATTATAGGCTGCTCTCTGGGTTATTTTTTTTGTTTGTGCTGGCTTTGGTTTTTGGTTTTGTGAGTTCCTTGATAAGATCAATAATGATTCGCACGGCGTCTGTCTGTGTGCTTCGCTCCATAGCTTGCACATATTGTTCACGATTGTTAGATACTTCTTTTATGGCAGAGAGCAGAGCTTTTCCAGTAAGATTTTCCTCATGAATCACTTTGCTAAATCCTTGTTTTTCAAAGGAGGCCGCATTGAGGATCTGATCGCCCCGGCTTGCTGCCTGAGAAAGAGGTATCAGAATATTCGGTTTTCTGAGTGCCAGTATCTCGCATATGGCATTCGCCCCGGCTCTGGAAATGATTAGGTCGGAGGCGGCGAATACATCCTTCAGCGCATCCTCGACATATTCAAATTGTGCATAGCCTTTGGTTGAGGTGAGCGTGGGATCAAGATTGCCCTTTCCACACAGGTGGATGACTTGGTAAGCAGGAAGAAGCTTGGGTAAAACGGATCGGACAGCCTGATTGATCGCAGCAGAACCTTGACTTCCCCCGATAATACAGATAACAGGCTTATAGCTTGACAGTCCAGCATATAAAAGACCAGCATTTTTTTGTCCCTGCATCAATTCTTTTCGTATGGGTGATCCAGAGAGCACAGCCTTACCCTGCGGAAGCTGTTTTATTGTCTCTGGAAAATTACAACAAACCCGGTTGGCACATGGGATGGACAGCTTGTTTGCAAGTCCCGGTGTCATATCAGATTCGTGAATGATTATCGGGATATGAAAGTGCTTTGCCGCAAAGACGACCGGCACGGACACAAAGCCTCCTTTGGAGAAAATAATGTCTGGCTTGATTTTTTTGATCAGTTTTCTCGCCTCGTGACAACCTTTCAGCACGCGAAAAGGGTCGGTGAAGTTTTTTATGTCCAGATAGCGGCGAAGTTTGCCGGAGGATATGCCATAGTAGGGAATCCCCTGTTCTTCTATCAATTTTCGCTCAATGCCGTTATAGGAGCCAATATAAAAGATCTGGTAGCCTGCCTTTCTTAGTTCCGGCAGAAGGGCAAGATTTGGTGTGACATGTCCTGCCGTTCCTCCGCCTGTCAGCACAATTCGTTTCATGATAAACCTCCATGTTGGAGCATTTTTTTATTTTTGATCCAGATAGGTTTTTAAGGCATGAGCAAGCTGATCTGGGCAGGATGTACCCTTAGAACCACAAGGGATGCCTTCCAGACGTCTGATTACGTCGTGGATCTCCATACCTTCGACAAGCTGTGCCACTCCCTTGGTATTGCCAGCGCATCCACCGACAAATTCAACGGATTTTAAAATATTGTCTTCTACCTCAAAATGAATCTCTCTGGAACATGTTCCTGTTGTCTTATAGTTCATTATATTCACTCCTTTGAAAATTATAGTATAGATGAAATAAAATTTATTTTATCATAAAAATTGTGGAGTGTCTATAGAAGAAATCATTAGATATAGAGACGCTTTGGGAAAACGAACAGAGCTTGGTATACTTTTTTCTTTGAGGGTATTTTTTATAATATTTGTAGATAATTTGTAACGAATGTAGGAAAAGAATGATATATACTTAGAAAGTGAAGGAGGGGATTCATGGATGAGTTGTATAGAGAGTATGCCAAGGTGGTGTATCGGTTTGTTTTTACACTATGTGGGAATCAGCATATTGCGGAGGATTTGACACAGGAGACTTTTCTACAGGCATATAAGTCAATAGAGAGCTATAATGGGACATGCAAGATGTCTGTCTGGCTGTGCCAGATTGCCAAGCATCTCTGGTATCAGTATCTGCAGAAAAACAGGCGGGAGATTGTGACAGATATCAGGGATGAGTATTATGGGGCGATGGAGAATAGCACAGAATCAGAGGTGTTTTCTCATTATGGAATGAAGGAGATCTTAAAGGGGATGCAAAGACTTCCAGTGCAGATGAGGGAGGTGATGTATCTGCGTTTGACAGGAGATTTGTCTTACAAGGAGATAGGAGAGATTTTAGGACGCAGTGAAAATTGGGCGAGGGTTAATTATTATCGGGGCAAGGAATTGTTGTGGAGGGAGCTGAGAGAGAATGAGTGAGATAGGTTGTGAAATTATTAGAGACTTGTTGCCTTCTTATGTGGATGGTGTTTGCTCTGTACAGACAGTGGAGCTTGTGGAGAGACATCTTGAGGATTGTACAGAGTGCAGGGAAATGGCAGAGCGCATGAAGTCTGTTGATATGAGGTATGGTTTAAAGGAGGATAGTATTGACATAGAATGTATTAATTATATGAAGAAACTGAAACGGCATATTTTGAGTAAAAGTTTATTTAGCTTTAGTATTTTATTTCTGGTGGTAGTGATTGGAATGGTGATGGTGCTATATAGGAGCGGTAGCGTAAGTGTGTATTGGTATTATTTTTCGGGTCCAATCTTGCTGACAGCAGCATACTTTTTGTTGGCAGATCATACAGTGGAGAGCAAAGTGGCTAGATGGAAGTTCTGGATGGGGGTAATTGGAGGAGTCGGTATTGTTTATATGGGATGTTTGGAGAATTGGATGCTTCGTGTTATGGGGACAGGAAGATATCCAAGTGGGATCGAGCAGTCTGCTCTGGGACCATTTGTCTATGGTCAGCTTGTGACGATTGCACTTTTGTGTGTGGCTGTGTTTATCGCGGCGATATATATGAGTGTAAAGACAGGGAATTGCTGTAGTTTTGCGCTGGTGCTTAGCTGTATAGGGGGATGTGCAGCGTTGACTTTTATTTCATTATTGAAGAGGATGGATGAGCAGGAGAGTTTTTTGGGGCTGAGAAATCATGTGCTGGGTATCCTGTTGTTGGAGGGAATAGTTTTTTGTTTTCTTTTTTGGAGGCTTGAGAGAAGAAAGAGAAGAAGTTAATTGTAGACAGTATTGAAGGTACATTTTTCCAGATGGAGAAATGTACCTTTTTGAATTGATTTACAGGGTATGAGAGTAAAAAAGGTATGGTAGGATTGTTTCTTGAATAGGATGATATGCTCTGGGGATACATTTTTTGAGGGTCGAGAAATGTACCTTTACATACTGAAAATGAGGGGCTAGACTGAAAATATAGTGGTAACATTTCCCATAAGCTTATAAAAAGGAGGAGAGGGTATTATGGTAAAACGAACCATAGGGAAGTTTAAAAAAGCATTGGCTGCTGCTATGACAGTGGTTATGGTTTGCTCCAGTGCAAATCCGCTGTATGCGGACATGGGCTTCATAAATCAGCCGGGGGGGGGGTAAATCGGACAATGTAGTTCTTCAAGAAATTACATTGGAGCTTGATTTGACCGAGGGGCTGAACACTGGGGAAGCTTATATGTATGATATGGTGAGTGTGAGCAAGGAGATGGGTTATACCAGTGAAGAAGCTACAATGTCAAATGTAGATATGACAGCTTCTGGTTATGTTCAGGGAAAGGCAGGTCCAGTAGAGGAGAACATAACAGAAAAAGGCATACGCTTTTCACCAGAATATGATGGAACTCTTGAGGTGGCTGGACAGCTTGAAGCAGGAGAGTCCTTTCAGATTGCACAGATGACAGAGGTATCGGCAGTCAGCGGCAGTGCAGTGAAGGTAGTGTTTGATTATAAGAATAACAAGGAAGAGACAGATAATGTCCTGTTTGACAAATTTTCAGTAAAAGCAGGAGAAACTTATTATATTGGTGCTGAGAAGTCAGATATGAAGGTTTATATGCTCTCTTATACGTTTAAGGGATATTTTGATTCAGGTATTAGTCTTGCAGATGATGCACGGGCGGCAAAAAGAGAAGAAGTACTTGACTTGACCAGTGGCTTAGAAGTTGGACAGACATATATGAATGGAATGGTCAGTGTAGGGACAGCATTTACTTACACGCCAGAGAAAAATCCGGTGACTGTCACTAATTCTTCCACAGGTGCGACAGATACAGCTAACGGATATGCTACAAATGGAACGAATCCTAATATTCAGGATGGAACAGGAGCCTTGATTCGCTTTACTCCTAATACAGATGGAATGGTTCAGGTAGCAGGTCAGCTTGGTGATGGCAAGAAATTCTGTATTACTGAAGCAGGAAGCAACACACATAATATTCTTTATACCAATCAGACAGGTGATAAAGAAAATGCTTTATTTGATGAGTATGCTGTGAAGGCAGGCAAGACTTATTATATCTATGCAGATGGAACAAAAATGCGATTTTACTTGCTAAAATATACTTATCAAGTAGAAGGTACAGATTCTGCCACCAGTAATATACCAGCATTTCCGGGTGCGGAAGGCGGCGGTAAATATATTACAGGAGGAAGAGGAAAGCAAGTTTATACAGTAACGAATTTAACGGATGATGTGAATAATCCTGCGGAGGGTTCTCTTCGTTGGGCTTTGAATGAGTCTGTTAATACAGATGGTGGTACGATTGTATTTAATGTGTCAGGAAATATTGAGCTGGCTGGTTCATTGCGTTTTGATAAGGTTAAGAATGTGACAATTGCAGGTCAGACAGCGCCGGGTGATGGTATTACTGTTTCTGGCTTTGACACAAACCTCAGTAACTCAGAGAATGTGATTATCCGCTATATTCGGTTCCGTCCGGG
This sequence comes from uncultured Lachnospiraceae bacterium, assembly GCA_910588535.1. GTDB lineage: Bacteria > Bacillota > Clostridia > Lachnospirales > Lachnospiraceae > RGIG8607. The sequence continues at coordinate 19,942 of CAJUOO010000001.1, forward strand.
TGCGATTAATGTTCATTCTGGCGGCGATTCCATGGATGCTATGTGGGGACGCGATAATAAGTATTTTGTGATTGATCATTGTACGTTTAGCTGGAATACAGATGAGTGTCTTTCTCTGTACCGCGGTGAGAATGGAACAGTACAGTGGTGTTTTGTATATGAGAGTCTTACATTATCTGGACATTCCAAGGGCAGACATGGGTATGGCGCAATTGCTGGAGGGGATAATGTGACCTTCCATCATAATTTATACGCAAACCATACTTCCAGAAATCCTCGTATGGGCGGTGGTTATGCCGGCAAGGCAGATAACAGTCACGTTGCAGTTGTACAATTTAGCAATAATATTATATATAATTGGGGCTTTAACACAACATATGGCGGAGGACAGACATTTACCAATTTTGTGAATAATTATGAGCTTGCGGGACCGGGCACCAGAGATCAGGTAAGGCATTGGGTTATCAATCCCGGAGAGACAGGAAAGCTGGGCGGCTTTTATATTAATGGAAATTACAGAAATGGTGAGCTGACTCCATTGCTCACAATGGATAATATCGCTGAATACGGAAAATTTGGCGGAAATGAGAGTGGCGCAACCATGACGACTCTGGCTGACAAGGCTTATACATCGGCGGACAGCGTTGGGCCGAACAATGGAATTGTAAATAAAGGCTTTGACGAATTTCTGGTAGATCAGGTTCAACCAGCACAGGGGATCTTCGATGAGATCTTAAGTCAGGCAGGAGCGACCTACCCAAGAAGAGATGCCATTGATGCCAGAGTTGCTGCTGAGGTTGCATCAGGGCTGGGACGTTATGTCAACACAGAATATGAAGTTGGCGGATTTTTGACAGAGGGTAATAAGATTGTTGAAGATCGTGGAAGTAATTTTGATATCGATGGAGATGGCATTCCCGATGCTTGGGAGACAGCACATAACTTGGATCCTTCAGATCCTTCGGATGGAAATCAGGTATCTTCTCTGTCCATGTCAGAATGTAAGGTAGACGGTTATACGAATTTGGAGGTATATCTAAATTCACTTGTGGAAATGGATCACGTGGCACAGAATCCTACGGCAGAGATTTCTTATCCGGCTAACAATGCGATGATTCAGAAGGGGGAAGCCGTTACTGTCACAGTAAATTCTACAGCACATGTAGGGACAGTGGATCATGCAGATTTCTATTATAGCACATTGACAGGAATCACAAAGTTTGGATCAGCAGCGGGCGCTTCTTCCATGAGCTGTGAGCTGCCTGATTTGCTGGATGGGTCGTATTTTATTTCGGCGAGAGTGTATGATTCAGAAGGAAATGCAACACAGACGACAGCACATGAGGTACATATTAATGTGAGTGATGCTGAGCTTAAGGCGGAGGGATGGAATTCTCAGAGTATTGGCAATGTGGATGTTGAGGGCTATGGAAATCTGGAGAATGGCGTTCTGACTGTTAAAGGCAATGGTAAGCTTGGAAAGGCGGAAGGCAGTATTTCTGGCACAGAGAAAGCGAGCGCAAAAAAGGATGCTTTCCATTATGTGTACAAGGAACTTACAGGGGATGTAGAGATAACGGCGAAGCTTGAGTCAATTAGTTCTGTGGACAATCATGCGTTTGCCGGAATTATGGTGCGGGCGGATCTGGACGAGGATGCAGCATCGGCGGCGCTTGGATTATCATGGACTAAGACAGATGAATCTGTGGGTGTGCCGTGGGGGATGTATCTGACAGGAAGAGATGTCAAGGGAGAAAACTTTGATTATATTGGCGAGACGATCGATGACGTCTCCAATGCAGAGAGAGAGGGGATTGTCTTACGGCCTGCTGTTAAGTTTAAGGATGGTGCGACAGAGCTTGGCTACTGGATGCGTCTTGTGCGCAGTGGCAATAGTTTTACAGCATACTGTTCTGCAGATGGAGTTTCATGGGAGATGATTGGAACCCGCACGGTAGAGATGCCAGAGACAGTATATGTCGGGTTTGCTGCAGAGAGTAATAGAGTGGCAAACGAGATAGAGCAGGTGAATACAGCTCGTTTTTCGAATGTGAAGATCAATGCTGATATTTATGATATTACCTATGATCTGGAAAATATCGAGATCGCTGATAGGCCAGAAACCGTGGCAAAAGGAAATGATATAGTTCTTACCTTGACCACAACGATGGGATATCGGTTGCCAGAGATGGTTCAAGTGACTATAGGTGATGCAGAGCCTACTGAAATGGCACTTGAGATACTTGATCCGCTTGAGGGAATTTTGACGATTAAGAATGTGGCTGGACCAGTGACAATCATGGCGAAGGCTATGGTGGATAAAACAGGTGTGGAGCAGGTTATTCCTGAGATTGTGGAATTAGAAGGAAATAATTATCTTACTGTCACAGAGGAGAATGGTGCTTTGATCTTAAAGCAGACGGCTGAAAAGGGAAGGATCACTAAGACAGCCGGAAAAGATTTGGCGCAGAATGTAAGTTATTATGTATTTCCGAAGACCACGGACGGCGAGACGATGGAGGTTGACATTACCATTCTGGATAGAACAGACAACACCAGCAAGGATAAGGGATTATTTGTCGGTGTGTTTGAAATAGGGAATGGAGAGGAAGAATTTAGTTCCTTGGGCTTTCGGCATGTATCAGGGACGTCCACAGAGATGGGTGGTCTGACAGGCTACTGGACGAAGGGGAATGGTTCTTCTGGTAATGGAGGAAGTAAATCCAATAATGGTATGCCAGCAAATGATATGCATACCAAACCAAGCTATGAGATTGGAAAGACTTATCATGTAATCTTTGAAAAGACAAAGGACGGCTATAAGGTGACATATCAGGGGACCTACGCGGACGCAGCTTCAGGAGTATATCCGGCAGGCGCGACTGACAGCCCGAATATGGATTTGTATAAGGTATTTTCTGATAAGCGTCCTGCTGAGACAGATGAGGTACAATATGGCTTTGCTCTGCTTGGTGTTACGGCAAAGATAGAGAATATGAAACTTATGGATTCAAGAGGAAGAACGATCTATCTGCAGAATGATGGACCAGCAAGCGTGGAGCCAGAAGCAGATATTACCATAACAATTCCGGCAGATGGATTGTCCAAGGAAGCGATTATGGCAGAACTTCCTGCTACAGTAAATGTAAAATACCTCTCCGGGACATATAAGCAGATGAATGTGACGTGGGATAGTTCTTCACTGAAGGATGTTTATACGGAGAGTGAAGAAATTGTGCTGGAAGGTAGTGTTGAGGGCACAGAAGAATTAAAGGTATCCGTAAAAATAATCTTGACAAAATCTGGATCAGATATACCAGAAGAACCAAGTGAGCCAGACAAGCCAAGTGAACCAGACAAACCAAATGAACCGGACGATCCGAGTGAGCCAGATGATCCAAGTAAGCCAGACAAACCAAGCGAACCAGATGATCCAAGTAAACCGGAAGAACCAAGTAAACCAGATAAGCCAAGTAAACCAAGTACACCGTCATATGATAATGATAGTGATGATGATGACAGCAGCTCTTCAAGTGGTACAGGCACCAGAGAGACAGCTTCAAAGCTTACCTTTACGGAGAGAAAAAATGCGCAGAATGTACTGGGAACTGGAACAGGAATTGGCAGTGTCCGTGTGACAGGAGAAGGAAAGCTTGTTATTGGCACTAATTATGAGGTTGTATTTTGCGAGATGGATGGAACACTGGCAAAAGATAGATGGCAGAAGGTGGAGAGTGATTGGTACTATTTCCAATCTGACAGCAAGGCAGCTGGCGGCTGGATTAAGCCGGGTGATCAGTGGTATTATCTGAATAAGCAGAGTAAGATAATGCAGACAGGCTGGCTTTTGACAGAGAATAATCAATGGTATCTGCTTGATGATGTCAACGGTAATATGAAGACAGGCTGGCAGTTCAGAGACAATCAGTGGTATCTGCTTGATGATGTTAATGGTGATATGAAGACAGGCTGGCAGTTCAGGGATAATCAATGGTATCTGCTTGATGAGATCAATGGTGATATGAAGATTGGCTGGCAGTTTAAGGATGGTAAATGGTATTACATGACAGAAAGTGGAGCTATGATGGCGAATGCCATAACACCAGATGGTTATTATGTGGATGCATCTGGTGCGTGGATTCAATAGAACGCAGATTCACTTAAGCACGAGTATGTGTGTTAGATGGGCGGGTACATTTCTTCGTAAGAGGAAATGTACCTTAACATTTTTAAAAGAAAGACAGATGTCAAACAAAGCCGCACGGTTGTTTTTGCATTTTATCTGTGATATGATGATAGGGAATACTTGATAGAGAGGATGGGCAGAGAAGATGCTTGGAATTATTGGTGCAATGGAAGAAGAGGTAGCAGGATTAAAGGATAAGATGACTGTATCACGCACGATAAAAAAGGCTTCTATGGAGTTTTGGGAGGGAGTGCTTGAGGGGACATCTGTTGTGGTCGTGAGATGTGGTGTCGGAAAGGTCAATGCGGCTATCTGTGCGCAGATATTGGCAGATGAGTTCCATGTGACAGCTATTGTAAACACAGGTATTGCAGGATCGCTGAAAAAGGAGATCAATATCGGAGATATTGTTCTTTCGACAGATGCCCTGCAGCATGATATGGATGCGACAGGTTTTGGCTATTCGTATGGTGTGATTCCGCAGATGGACAATTCGATTTTTCAGGGGGACGAGAAGCTGCTTACTTTGGCAAAGGAGTGTTGTGAGCAGGTGAATCCTGATATTTCTGTTTTTTCAGGAAGAGTTGTGAGCGGTGATCAGTTTATCTCTGATAAGGGCAAGAAGGATTGGATAGCACAGCAGTTCCATGGCTTCTGCACAGAGATGGAGGGGGCAGCGATCGCTCAGACAGCCTACTTGAATCAGATTCCATTCTTGATTATTCGCGCGATCTCCGATAAGGCAGACGACAGTGCACATATGGATTATGCTGAGTTTGAGCGCAAGGCAATCCAACATTCCGTCAATCTGATGACAGAAATAGCCAGACGTTTGCAGTAAGTGTCTCAAACAGACATAAATGTAGAAAAAGCTGGCGAAACATGTCGCACAAAAATTCTCGCAACTATCTTTCCAAATTTTTCCAGTTATGCTAATATAAGGTTGTCATGAGGAATATATTTGGAATAGAAAGGGGAATTTGTATGTTTGCGAGAATAGTGAATGAATATTGGGTGCTGTATGCAATGATAGCGGTGGCTGTTATTGGGATGGTAAGCCGTTTGTGCCTGAGCGGGGTTTACCGTGGGCTTTTAAAAGATCTAAAGCGGAATGGCGCGCCGAGGCATCGTCTGATCCGGCAATTAAAGGCCAACTATGAGAGTTGTTGTCAGAGGGAGGAGCAGGTCAGAGATATGGATTCCTTTATCAGTGCAACTTTGTATAATCATCGCTTTTTGGGCCTGACGATAGACGGGCTGAAAAGAATATCAGGACAGGCTTTGTTTTTGTTCTTGTTGATGGGAGGCGCCGTGCTTTTGAGCGGAGAGTACCTTGGTATCAGTCAGGGTGTGTTGGAATTATATACAGCGGTGGGACTTGTTCTGCTTGCCGGAATTATGGATATAACGTGGCTAGGCAATGCCGGGCGCAAGCAGGAGCTTTTGGAGGTTGCTGTTCTAAATTATCTGAACAACCGTCTTCCGGCAGAGGCGTGGGAGAGGAGCAGACAGACGGAGAAAGAGGCATTGATCCATGAGCTGAGAGAAAAACGAGCGGACGGAAGAATCTCTGAGGAGGAAGAGACAGAGATCAAATATTTGAAAAAATCTTTGGAACAGATTGCCTCAGAGAGAGAGCAGGGAGAGCCAGATGCGCCCTATATGCTGACACCTGCAGAAGGTAGGTTGGTCGAAGAAATTATTGAAGGATTTTTGGGGTAAACAAGCAATAGCTATTGCTATTATTGTATAAATTGGATATAATAAAGGAGATTGAGAAAGAATTAACAGGTGCATGAGAGTATGCATGGAAAAGTGCAAAGGAGCGTGTAAAAATGGCAAAAGTAACATTTGATTATGGCAGAGCGGCGAATGTGATTGCTCCTCATGAGATGGAGAGTATGGCGGAGATCGCTGCGACGGCAAAGGAAGTATTACTTGGAAAGTCCGGTGCAGGAAATGATTTCTTAGGTTGGATTGATCTTCCTGTAGATTATGACAAGGAAGAATTTGCGAGGATCAAAGAGGCAGCGAAGAAGATTCAGGGCGATTCAGAGGTGCTGCTTGTAATTGGAATTGGTGGTTCCTACTTGGGGGCAAGGGCAGCGATCGAATTTCTGAGGCATAATTTTTACAACAGCGTATCGAAAGAGGTTCGCAAGACCCCGGAGATCTACTATGTCGGCAACAATATCAGCAGCACCTATATCACACATCTGATGGATGTGGTTGGTGATAGAGATTTCTCTGTTAATATTATCTCAAAATCTGGAACAACGACAGAGCCAGCGATTGCTTTCCGTGTGTTCAAGAAAAAGCTTGAGCAGAAGTATGGCAAGGCAGAGGCAGCAAAGAGAATTTATGCCACGACGGACAAGGCTAAAGGAGCACTTAAGAATCTTGCCACGGAGGAGGGATATGAGACATTCGTGGTTCCCGATGATGTGGGCGGAAGATTTTCTGTGTTGACAGCAGTGGGATTGCTTCCTATAGCAGTGAGCGGAGCGGATATTGATAAGCTGATGGAAGGTGCGGCGGCAGGAAGAGAGGCAGCTCTCTCACAGCCATTTGAGGAGAATGACGCGATGAAGTATGCGGCGGTGAGAAATATTCTTCTTAGAAAGGGCAAGGAGGTTGAGATTGTAGCAAATTATGAGCCTTCTCTGCATTATATTGGCGAGTGGTGGAAGCAGCTTTACGGTGAGAGCGAGGGAAAGGATCAGAGAGGATTGTTCCCCGCTGCTGTGGATCTGACAACGGATCTTCATTCTATGGGACAATTTATACAGGATGGAGCAAGAATTATGTTTGAGACGGTGCTGAGCGTGGAGAAGCCTCCGTGCGAGGTGCTTCTTGAGGAAGAGCCAGTTGATTTGGATGGTCTGAATTACCTTGCGGGAAAGAGTGTAGATTTTATTAATAAATGTGCGATGAATGGCACGGTTTTGGCACACACCGATGGACAGGTGCCAAACCTTATGGTGACGATCCCAGAGCAGAATGAATTTTATCTGGGTGAGTTGTTTTATTTCTTTGAATTTGCATGTGGCGTGAGCGGCTATATACTGGGAATCAATCCGTTCAATCAGCCGGGTGTGGAGAGCTATAAGAAGAATATGTTCGCTTTGCTTGGCAAACCGGGATATGAGGCACAGAGAGAAGAATTGATGAAGCGTCTGTAGGAAACTATATTGATGTTACAGTTTGGCCAGCGAGAAAGTATGTAAACGTGACTTGGCGAATGACAGATATAAGCTGTAATGATAGACCAGTATATAGTTTGGATGGTATCCGAATCATGTAAGAAAATGCCTGTATCCGTGACAGATGGACGGATGCGGGCATTTTGTAGTCTGGTGAAGAAAAATAGCGGGAGAGGAGGATACCATATGTCGGAGAGCAAGGAATGGACAGTGGAGAAATTGCTTTCATTGGCAGAGCAGAGGCAGTTTCGACGGTTGAAGGAGCTTCTTTCAGATATGAATGAGGTGGATGTGGCAGCTTTTATCGAGGAACTTAATTCTGAGAGAACTGTTGTGGTATTCCGCATGCTGCCCAAAGAGCAGGCGACGGATGTGTTTGCATGTCTTCCCATCGAGAAGCAGGAGCATATTATAAACAGTATTACGGATTCGGAGCTTAAGTATATTATAGAGGATCTGTTTGTGGACGATGCCGTGGACATGTTGGAGGAGCTGCCCGCGATGGTAGTAAAGAGAGTGCTGAAAAATGCGGCGCCGGACACAAGAGATCTGATCAATCAATTTCTAAATTATCCTGAAAATTCGGCGGGAAGTATTATGACAGCCGAGTATATTGGTTTAAAGAAGAATATGACAGTGGAGCAGGCATTTACCTATATACGAAGAAATGGTGTGGATAAAGAGACGATCTATACCTGCTATGTGACGGATAATAAACGAAAGCTGGAGGGAGTCGTCACGGTCAAGGATCTGTTGATGAACCCGTATGAGACAACCTTGGGAGATATTATGGACGATCGTGTGATCAAGGTTGTCACCACAGAGGATCAGGAGATGGTAGCGGAAACCTTTAATAAATATGATCTGCTCTCTCTGCCAGTTGTGGATCAGGAAGATCGTCTGGTCGGCATTGTGACAGTGGATGATGCTGTAGATGTTATGCAGCAGGAGGCGACAGAAGATATTGAGAAAATGGCTGCTATGTTGCCAAGCGAAAAGCCATATCTAAAGGAATCAGTATTTAATCTAGCAAAAAATCGTCTTTTGTGGCTGTTAGTTCTGATGTTTAGCAGTATGATCACGGGAGGGATTCTCGCCAAGTATGAGGCTGCCTTTGCAGCACTTCCGCTGTTGGTAACATTTATCCCTATGCTGACAGGAACAGGGGGAAATGCAGGAAGCCAGAGCAGTACTTTAATTATACGAGGATTGACGACAGGTGATGTGGAGCCGAGTGATATCTTTAAGGTAGTGTGGAAGGAGATTCGCGTGGGTGTGATTGTGGGTGTGGTGCTTGGGCTTATTAATTTTATTCGCCTTGTGATCATGTACCCCGGCAATGCCATGATATGTCTGACTGTAGTGCTTAGCTTATTTTGCACAGTAATTATGGCAAAGACGATTGGCTGTATGCTGCCGATTGTTGCGAGCAAGTTGAAACTTGACCCGGCAATTATGGCAGCACCGCTCATATCAACGATCATTGATGCATTTAGTTTGATTGTGTACTTTCAGATTGCATGTCGCCTGCTCAATATATAGATGGAGATAGACGAGAGACATCATTTAATGCGCAAATATGGCGCGGAAAAGAGGGAAAATATGCTTGAACAATTAAAGGAAGATGTTTATAAGGCTAATATGGAACTTGTGGAAAAGGGATTGGTTATTTATACATGGGGGAATGTCAGCGGAATAGACAGGGAGAAGGGGCTGGTGGTTATTAAGCCTAGTGGAGTGGAGTACGACGGCATGAAGCCGGAGGATATGGTTGTGGTGGATATGGAAGGAAATGTAGTTGAAGGCAGGTACAAGCCATCCTCCGACACACCGACACATTTGGTGCTCTACCGCACCTATCCTGATATAGGTGGCGTGGTGCACACACATTCGGCGTGGGCTGTTACCTTCGCGCAGGCAGGCTTGGATATACCGGCTCTGGGAACGACTCATGCAGATTATTTCTTTGGGGATATTCCATGTACCAGAGATCTGACAGCACAGGAAATCGATGAGGCATATGAGAAGAATACTGGGAATGTGATTGTGGAGACAATTGGTGAGAAGGATCCGATGGCAGTTCCCAGCATAGTAGTGAAGAATCATGGTCCTTTCTCATGGGGAAAGAGTCCGAAGGAAAGTGTCTATCATGCAGTGGTGCTTGAGAAGGTGGCGGAGATGGCATATAAGACTATGACATTGAATCCGCGCGTGGAGCGTGTCGGGCAGTATCTTCTTGATAAACATTATTATAGAAAGCATGGAGCAAATGCCTACTACGGGCAGGGCAAGGAATAAGTAGTAAGCGCAGAAATGAGGAAAATATGGATATAAGTGAGATAATTTCCAGCGGCAGAGCTGTGCTGGGTATTGAATTTGGATCGACCAGAATAAAGGCGGTATTGATAGGGGAAAATCATGTCCCGATAGCATCAGGGAGCCATGATTGGGAGAACCGCTATGAAAACGGAATATGGACGTACCATCTCGATGATGTCTGGGCTGGGCTTCAGGATAGCTACAGCAAATTGTCACAGGAGGTGGCGGAGCGTTACGGAGTAAACATTCATAAGCTTGCAGCAATTGGATTTTCGGCGATGATGCATGGTTATATGGCATTTGACAAGCTGGGAAAGCTTTTGGTTCCATTCCGTACATGGAGAAATACTATTACAGAGGAGGCAGCGAAAGAGCTTTCTAAGGTATTTGATTATAATATTCCGCAGAGATGGAGCATTGCACATCTGTATCAGGCGATATTAAATGGTGAGGAGCATGTAAAAGACATTGCATACCAGACGACGCTGGCCGGGTATATTCATTGGAGACTGACAGGGGAGAAGGTGCTTGGTGTTGGGGAGGCATCTGGCATGTTTCCGATTGATCCAGAGACGGGTGATTTTCATAGGCGTATGATGATGCAGTTTGAAGAATTAATTGCAGATAAAAGGTATCCTTGGAAGCTTGACAGCATCTTTCCCAAAGTGTTGCGCGCAGGAGAACATGCCGGTTTGCTGACGGTGGAAGGTGCCGCGCTTCTTGATGTAAGTGGAAATCTGGGGGCAGGGATTCCTCTGTGTCCGCCGGAGGGAGATGCAGGAACTGGGATGGCTGCGACTAACAGCGTTGCGCTAAGGACAGGGAATGTGTCGGCGGGAACATCCGTGTTTGCTATGGTGGTGCTGGACAAGCAGCTTAAGAAAGTACACCCAGAGCTAGATCTGGTGACGACGCCAGCAGGGGATACAGTTGCTATGGTTCACTGCAATAATTGTACCTCAGATCTAAATGCATGGGTGTCTCTATTCAGAGAATTTGCGGAGAGCTTTGGCGTGGAAACAGATGTTGACAGACTGTATTCTACTTTATATAACAAGGCGTTGGAGGGAGATGCGGACTGTGGTGGGCTGCTTGCCTACAATTATTTTTCAGGAGAGCATATCACAGGCTTTGAGGAGGGCAGACCGCTGTTTGTCCGCACGCCTGAGAGCCGGTTTACTCTGGCGAATTTTATGCGCACCCATCTATTTACCTCGCTTGGTGCCTTGAAGACAGGGTTGGATATTCTGCTTAGGGAGGAGAAGGTGACGATTGACCGCATCTTTGGTCATGGAGGATTATTTAAGACAAAAGGTGTGGGACAGAAAATACTGTCCGCGGCGATGGATGCCCCTGTATCTGTGATGGAGACAGCAGGAGAGGGAGGCGCGTGGGGAATTGCCCTTCTTGCTTCCTATATGATACATAAAGAAGAGAAGCAGACACTGGATGACTATCTCTCCAATCAAGTATTTGGCGGGGAGACGGGGACATGTATTGAGCCAGATCAAAAGGATGTAGACGGCTTCAATCAATTTATGGAGCGTTACAGAGCAGGGCTTGCCATTGAACGTGCAGCAGTGGAGGCCATGCGATAAATAAATTATTAAAGGAGGAACTATTGTTATGAAGTTTTTTATTGACACAGCAAATGTAGAGGAGATCAGAAAAGCAAACGATATGGGAATTATCTGTGGTGTCACCACAAATCCGTCCCTTATCGCTAAAGAGGGCAGAGATTTTAATCAGGTAATTCAAGAGATCACATCTATAGTGGACGGGCCAATTAGCGGTGAGGTTAAGGCTACAACGGAGGATGCTGAGGGTATGATCGCGGAAGGACGCGAGATTGCTAAGATTCACAAAAATATGGTAGTAAAGATTCCTATGACGGTGGAGGGACTTAAGGCTACCAAGGCTCTTTCGGCAGAGGGAATTAAATGTAATGTGACATTAGTATTCTCGGCAAATCAGGCACTTCTCGCAGCTAGGGCGGGCGCTGCTTATGTATCGCCGTTCCTTGGACGCTTGGATGATATCTCTCAGCCGGGCATTGATCTGATTCGTACTATCTCCGAGATTTTTGATATCTATGGTTTTGAGACAGAGATTATCGCTGCGAGCGTGCGTAATACCATTCACGTGACAGATTGTGCACTGGCAGGTGCACATATCGCGACAGTACCATATCAGGTGCTGGTGCAGATGACAAAACATCCGCTGACCGATCAGGGAATAGAGAAGTTTAAGAAGGATTATGAGGCGGTATTTGGTAAGTAATCTGTGACAAGATAATGACATTTGCGGGGCTGTGCCAGCGCTGCAAGCACAGCTCTAATCATGCAAAGAATATAAAAGCAGCGCAGAAATGAGGAAGAACATGAGCAACATCGACACAAGATCAGTGAACGCGATCCGCGTTCTGGCGGCGGATGCCGTACAGAAGGCGAACTCTGGACATCCGGGCTTGCCGCTCGGATCGGCAGCGATGGCATATGAGTTGTGGGCAAAGCATATGAAGCATAATCCTAAAGATCCACAATGGGAGAATCGCGATCGATTTATTTTGTCAGGAGGACATGGTTCCACTTTATTGTATTCTCTCCTGCACCTATTTGGTTATGGGCTTACAGTGGAAGATCTGAAGAATTTTCGTCAGATGGATTCCCTGACGCCGGGACATCCTGAATACAGGCACACAGCGGGAGTGGAGGCCACGACGGGACCACTGGGAGCTGGTATGGGTATGGCAGTCGGCATGGCAATGGCAGAAGCACATCTGTCAGCTATATTTAACGAGGAGAAGTACCCTGTTGTGGATCATTATACGTATGTTCTCGGCGGTGATGGCTGTATGATGGAAGGCATATCCTCAGAGGCATTTTCTCTGGCAGGAACACTGGGACTTAGTAAGCTGATTGTACTTTACGATTCTAATCAGATCTCCATCGAGGGCAGCACAGATATTGCATTTACGGAGAACGTACAGAAGCGTATGGAGGCATTTGGCTTCCAGATCCTGACGGTGGAGGATGGCAATAACCTAGAAGAAATAGGAAAAGCCATCGAGGAGGCAAAGGCAGATAAGAGCCGTCCTTCCTTTATCACCGTAAAGACGCAGATTGGCTATGGCTGCCCGGCGAAGCAGGGAAAGGCAAGTGCACACGGCGAGCCTCTGGGCGAGGAAAATGTCTCTGCACTAAAAGAAAATCTTGGCTGGCCTGCTGATTCGTCCTTCTATGTACCAGAGGATGTATATGAGAATTATAAGGCATTGGCAGCTCAGGGTGCCGATGCGGAGGAAGAGTGGAAGAAACTATTTGCAGATTATTGTGCTGTGTATCCCGACAAGAAAGAATTATGGGATACCTATCATAACGAGGAGCTGGCGAAGAAGGCATATAACTGTGAAGAGTACTGGAAATATGAGGACAAGCCGGAGGCAACTAGAAATCTGTCCGGAAAACAGCTTCAAAAGCTGAAGAATCTTCTTCCTAATCTGATTGGCGGTGCGGCGGATCTCTCCCCTTCGACCAAGACCTATATGAATGACATGGGAGATTTTTCTAAGGAAAACTATGCAGGAAGAAACCTTCATTTTGGTGTGCGTGAGCTTGCTATGACAGCCATTGGAAATGGAATTATGCTGCACGGCGGACTGCGTGCATTTGTCTCAACCTTCTTTGTATTTAGCGATTATACAAAGCCTATGGCAAGGCTTTCTGCAATTATGGGAGTCCCGCTTACTTATGTCTTTACTCATGACAGCATCGGCGTGGGAGAAGATGGCCCGACTCACGAGCCAATTGAGCAGCTTGCCATGTTGCGTGCACTTCCGAACTTCCATGTATTCCGCCCAGCGGATGCGACAGAGACAGCAGCCGCTTGGTACAGTGCTGTTACTTCGATGAGAACACCGACAGCGTTAGTGTTGACCAGACAGAACCTGCCACAGCTTGCGGGTTCTAGCAAGGAAGCATTAAAAGGAGCATATATTTTACAGGATTCTGCTAAAGAGACACCAGACGCGATCATTATAGCATCTGGTTCAGAGGTGGAGCTTGCCGTGGGAGCTAGAGAGGAGCTCTTAAAGGAAGGAATGGACGTCCGTGTCGTAAGTATGCCGAGCATGGATATATTTGAGGAGCAGAGTGACGAGTACAAGGAATCTGTCCTTCCAAAGGCAGTGCGCAAGAGAGTTGCAGTGGAAGCGCTCAGCGACTTTGGATGGGGAAAATATGTAGGGCTTGATGGTACTTGTGTGACTATGAAAGGCTTTGGAGCAAGTGCTCCTGCTAAACAGCTCTTTGAAAAATATGGTTTTACAATAGACAATGTAGTAAAAGCAGTAAAGAGCTTATAATTGAGAGAAAAGCAGCTTATCAGAAGAATAGATAGGCTGCTTTTTTATTCCATAACAAGCGCCTCATACTTCATCTTTTCTTGCCTGTTATGATTATGTGGCAAATACGTGAAGTCAGTGTAGGCAGCTTTGTATTCGTCTGGATATAGGTTAATGTAAGATTTCAGCGTAGATTCCGCCAAGTGACGTAAGTTCCTGCGCGACGAGTCCTGCCATTTTTACGGCGCCTTCACAGCTTAGGTGGGTATTGTCCTTGACTTCTTCTTTATAGTTCTCATAGGTGCCGGAGGGAAAATACATAAACCATTTTCTACTTTCCAGCTCTCCGGTCTGCTCGTATAAGATGCGGCTGCGCTCGGTCAGGTCAACCACAGCGATGCCTTCTCGCTTTCCCAGTTCTTTTACTGCCGCAGGATATTCACCATGACTGTTCTCGATAGTGCCATCTTCCTGAAAGAGTCGGCGGGATAATGGCGTGATCAGCACAGGAAACGCACTGTGGCTTCTTGCTACGTCAACATAACGCATAAGATATTCCTGATAGGTAGTGTATGGCTCTGTGTGACGATCGGCCTTGGGTTTTTCGTCGTTGTGTCCAAATTGGACAAATAGAAAGTCATTCGGCTCAAGAAGCAGTTCGGCAGGACGAAACAGCCCCTCATCATAAAAGCTTTTAGAGCTTTTTCCATTTACAGCAAAATCAAGTACAATAAATTCCCTCTTGCAGTATCGGTCAAATTCTTGACCAATACCAGTTTGAGGAAAGGTGTCGGCGCCGTTAAACGCGGCAGTGGAATCTCCAACCCAGATAATTTTTCTCATCCCTTGACCGCTCCTATCATAACACCCTTCTTAAAGAAGCGTTGTAAAAATGGATAGATGCAGATGATTGGCACGCTGCTGACCACAATGAGCGAGTATTTTAAGAGAACCTGCATCATCGGTGTTCGGTCAGAGGCGATATCAACCATCATATCACCCATCTGATTGTCGACAAGAATATTCCTCAATACAAGCTGAAGAGGAAATTTGGATGGTGTGCGCAGATAGATGGAGGAGTTAAACCATGCATTCCAGTGCGAAACACCATAGTACAGTACCATTACTGCAAGTGTGGGTTTTACAAGAGGCATCATAACCTTATTAAGGATCTGCAGGTGCGTCGCGCCGTCTATCTTTGCTGCTTCTGGCAGAGAGTCCGGCACAGACAGAAAGGCACTTCTCATAATCAGCATGTTGGAGGTCGAAATAGCGCCGGGAATAATCAGTGACCACAAACTGTCGAGCATCCCAAGTCCCTTGACATTGAGATAGGTTGGGATCATACCACCAGAAAAGTACATGGTGATAACAATCATAATGGACAGTGGCTTGCGTAACATCAGATCCTTGATGGAGAGAACATAAGCACCAAGTACTGTCATAATCAAGTTTACGACCAGACCCACAAATAATACAAAAAAGGTGTTTTGAAAGCCGGACAGAACCAGCTTATACTTAAATACCATTTGATAGCCATCCAATGTAAGATTGCCCAGAGGTGCAATTAGAAGACCATTATGCCTCATAAATTCGGCGGGATCACTGATGGACGCCAGTATAACATAATAAAATGGATACAAACACATCAGAGCGATCAGCGTTAGGATGATATAGTTAAATACAGTAAATACACGATAGCTAATACTTTTCTTAATCATCTTGTTCCTCCTTACCACAGTCCCATATCGGTCAATTTCTTTGTGATCTTGTTGGCAGTCAAAACGAGAGCCAGATTGATCACAGAATTAAATAGACCGACGGCAGTTGCATAGCTCCAGTCTGCGTCCAGAAGGCCCTTTCTGTAAACAAAGGTCGAGATAACATCTGAAGTCTCATAGATACCTGCATTATAGAGCAGAATGATCTTTTCATAACCAACACTCATCACAGAACCCAGACGAAGGATCAACATCATAATAATTGTCATCATAATAGATGGGATGGTTACATGTATGGTTTGCTTCCAGCGGTTGGCGCCATCAATGCGCGCTGCCTCATATAATTCCTGATCAACACCCGCCAGCGCAGAGATGTAAATAATAGCATTCCATCCAATTGTCTGCCACAAGCCGGACAGTACATAGATCGCCACAAAATAGTTTTTGTTGGACAAAAGGGATAAGGTGCCATCGACAACTCCCATTTTTGCCAAGGTCTGTGTGATAAATCCATCGTAATCGACAAACATGCGGATCATACCACAGATGACAACGGTGGAGATAAAATGCGGCAGATAGGTCAATGTCTGTAAAAAGCCTTTGTATTTTTTGGCTTGCATTTCGTTAAAAAGAAGTGCAAGGATAATGGGAGCTGGAAATGTCACCACTATGCTTGTGATACTGATAATTAACGTGTTTCGTATTAATCTTCCAAAATAGACAGATTGGAAGAAGCTCAGGAAATATTTTAATCCAAAATCGCTGGTCCAAGGGCTTGCCATAATTCCCTTGTAGGGAGAATAGTCTTTAAAGGCGATAATAAGGCCGTACATTGGTTTATAACAGAAGACCAGATAATACAACAACACAGGAATAAATAGTATGTACGCTGTGCGGTTCTTTTTCAGATCCCTGCAAAGTCTCTGCCAATAGGACTTCTTAGGGGCAATGCTTATCGCAGTGTTCTCCTTTTTTTTGCGTGAAAGTTCCAATTGTATCCCTCCTGTCATGCGATAGAGTGTAAGAAGGGACCTGCCTGAAGCAGCAGGTCCCACTCAAGTCTTGCATTATTTACTGTGCATTGTAAGCATCTAATGCTTCTTGCTTAATCTGAATTAACTCTTCAAGTCCCATAGAATTTAATGTGTTCAAATATGAATCAAACGTATCCAGAGATTCCTCACCGCGGATATATTTAATAATCATCTCATCTCTGTAGGTTTCCAGCTCACTGGTCAGGCTGGAATGCTTAGAAGCAGAAGCTGTAGGGATAGTTACAGCTGGGTATTTATACTTAGCTGCGTCTACCTGACTGAACAGGGTAAGTGCATCCTTCTGTCTCTGATCAGAGTAGTACTGAAGAAGATATGCAGGGTCCTGAATGAAAGGACCATTGGTCCATGCCAACTGATACTCAGACAATGCCTGCTTTAAGGTCAGGCCATTTGGATTATTCGTAATTAACTCTGTAAAGATCGGTTCTCCCCCAACATATTCAAAGCTTTCACCCTCAATACCGAAATTGTATAACAGATGTCCTGCCTCGGTAAAGCCGTAGTTAAAGAATTTTGCCACAGTAGCTGGGTCTTTGCAGGAGTTTGTAATAACCGTCATATTACCGGGAACATCGTTGCTCCACTTGCCGAACATAGGAGTGTCGCCTCTCTTTGCCACAAGATTCTTGATTCCAATTAAGGAATATCCCTCTACATCAGCGTTGGTAGTGAGAAGTGTTCCCATCACACTGCCGATCGCACCGTCAGTTGCGCCAGCCACTCCAGTCAGCATATTAGCTGTAACTGTCTCACTATCTACCGTAGCAAAGTTTGGATCAAGCAGACCTTCCGTATACAGCTCATTCAGGTAGGCTAGAACATCCTTAAATTCTGGCTCTGCATAGCCAATGTGAACTTTGCCATCCACCTGATAAGGGTCCATACAAACTAAACCAAAAGCGGAAGTGATGTCCCCTGCCTTAAGAAGGCCAAGCAGGGTATTATTCGTCACCTCGAAAGGAATCTCTGCCCCTTTCTTCTCTTTAAATTGTTTTAACATCTCTTTAAATTCTTCTGGGGTTTCTGGTGCCTCAAGACCAAGGTCAGTGAGCCAGTCCTCACGGACAAAGATGCCCTGCCCTGCCTTTAACAAATCACCGCCCAAGATAAATCCAAAGCCGTAAACGGTGTTGTCATCTGCCTTTACCTGCTTATAAATTTGAGGATTATCCTGAAGATAAGCCCAGTAATCAGGAGCATTTTCCTGCATAAATTCTTCTGACATAGAATAGATAATTCCATCGCTGTATGCTTTGGCATTTCCCCCTGTATAATTGCTTGCAAAGTTATAGGTAATTGCGTCGGGAAGCTCACCAGATGCGAGAAGCAGATTCATCGCTGTCTTATCCTGTACGTGAACCATCTTCATATCAAAACCTGTTTGCTCTTCCAGTGCCTTGCCAAGAGGCAGAGCATCATAAGAATCATACCGATCACTCCAAGCGGTTGCAAGAGACATACCATAAGTAAAGCTTCCGGCGTTTGCAATTGGATAAGTAATCCCTGTGCTCTCGGTCTGTGATGTTGTGGTTTCAGTCTGGGATGACTGGTTTGGCGCTGCGGTTGTGTTGTCAGCCTTTGTCGTTCCGGTGGTCGGATCAGACCCAGCATTGCCACAGCCGCTCAAAGTTCCCATAGTCATTGTAACAGCAGTTGCAAGAGCTATGGCTTTTTTCAACTTTTTCCTTTTCATAGTTATTTCCTCCTCATATAGTCAGTATGTAACTGAAATGAATACAAATACGTGTAATCATTTCCGCTAATTCATTTATATAACAAATTTGATTCACAGAAAACTGACAAAACGGGGATCAAAAAAGACAAAATGTAAAGAACGGGTAAGTTTTTTACATTTTGTCCTCAATTTTTTAGATAGGATTTTCCCTTTTGTCCGGTTATTTCTCTCCTTGATTTGCTGCTTGCCGGAAGGAGGCAGGGGACATTCCTGTCACCTTCTGAAAATTACGGCGAAAGGTTCGTACATTGGTAAAGCCTGCCATGGTGGCAATGTCTTCTATGGTTTTCTGGGTGGTCTGAAGCA
Source organism: uncultured Lachnospiraceae bacterium (assembly GCA_910588535.1). Lineage (GTDB taxonomy): Bacteria > Bacillota > Clostridia > Lachnospirales > Lachnospiraceae > RGIG8607. The sequence continues at coordinate 38,809 of CAJUOO010000001.1, forward strand.
ACAGCTTGGCATAGCCGATTCTCTCATCATTGATAAAGTTTAAGAGATTATCTCCAGTCTGTTCTTTGAATAGTTTGGACATATACCGAGGTGTGATGCCAAATTCATCCGCAATGACTGAGATATTAATATCACAGTTGTGATAATTAGCTTCCACATATTCTCTAATGCGGATTCCCAGTTCTGAATTCTGTTTCTTTGCCCGATTATTTTTTTCGCTCAACAATCTTAGAAATTCTGTGAAGGCCTCCTTTAATGCTTCCTCAGAATTTGTTATCTTCATAATAGAAAGATTATTGCGAATGGCGTTCCACATAGATGTCTCGGACAGCAGTGTGTTCTTAAATTCCAGAAGAATATTATTGACCAAGGACAGGATATAATAGTTGATCAGTTCATATGGACAGTCCATGTTTTTAAGCTCAAGGAATAAAGTGTCCTGCAGAATCTCAGCCTGTTCTTTATTGTTTTTTTCTAAAAGATTGATGAACCGTCTGCTGTAATGGGACATACGCTCAATAGTGGGCGTTTTGACAAGCTGCATCTCCGATGTCCAGATCACGCCGCTGGATTTGGTATAATACCGCTGGTTATTAATATCTTTGAGCTCCAGATAACTAGAGTCAATATCCTCGAAGGTGTCAAAAATATCTCCCATCGTGATATAAAAGGGCTTGTCCATGCGATCTGCAAAGAAATCACAGATCCATGTAAATTTTTCCTTTCCTTCGTTAAGGTATGTCTGTCGTTCTTCATTGTCCAATATAATAAGGTAGACAAAGATATTGTTATCCATGGTCTGGATAAAACGATAATCCTTGCCGATAATTTCATCAATCACATTGTTCATCACAAAATTTAAGATATTTCGGTCAAATTTTTGATGTAGCTCTTCGTACTCGTCCTCCATGCCAAATTGGAAGGTAACAAGGGAAAAACATTGATTCTGGTAATTTTTTCCAAGCATCTCTTCTATACTGAAATCATACAGATAGAGGTTTCTTCCTTGTAATGCCATAAGCAGGCCAACACTTTTATCAATTTTAGAATGTTTGCGGTAGAAATTGTCATATTCTTGTTTTTCGTGAAAAAGAACCTTAAGACTTCTCTCTATTTTTTCATATTCATCACCTGAGAAATCACCGTCCTGCTCTGGTATAATCTGAATTAAATTCTTAAGAGGCTGATAATTTTTCTTCTGAAGCAGGCAGAGCACCAAGATGCCGCACACAACTCCAAGAAAGATAATGGAAAAATTAATTAGTGCATTCCGGTTGACTTCCTGCTTGTAGATACTTTCCGGTGTGTATAGTACATACTGCCATCCTGTGATGGAGGAAGAGGCGGAGGCACCTATATAAGCTTCTGAACCAATAGAAAATTGAACCGTACCTTCATTAAAGAGAACAGGGCTTTCTGGTACAGGATTCTCTCCAAAGCTTCTCAACACATTACCATTCTCATCAAGGATCAGAAAAGTTTCCATACCATGTTCACTTCCGGCTAACATGGTTTCAATAAATCTGAGTGGTGTTGATACATAGAGCCATCCGGTATACTGTTTTGTGGAGTCCAGTGCCTGTGACATATAAGTGAGACAGTCGGTTCCATAGTGGGAGTAGCTTAGAGTATCAAGAATATGAAAGCTGTTCTCTTTGTTTTCGCAGAGCTGCAGAAGCCACTCTTCCTGAGAGATATTGATCTTCTGTTTTAAAAGCATGCTGCGGTAGAGGTTCTGCACCGTGTTTGCTGTATAAGAATTGACAATATATTCGCTCTGAGGAAGATAAAGCATCACCTCGATATCAGAGTTTGCTTTATTGGCGATATTAAGCTGCTGGAAGCACTGCCAGATGCGCTGGGCAAAGAGAGTGTGGTTAGTCGTGATAAATTTGTAGCAGGAAAAGTCCCTGTCAACCAGAAAGTTCTTCGATAAAGTATAGATATCAGAGCAGCGCTTGTCTATGCTCTCAGCAATCTGAATCAGCATAAACTTATTGACCTGCTCGGTTTTGCGCATAATAAGGGTGTTGCAGATAAAATAATTACATAATGCACAGATTACGGGTATCATAAATGTTATGACATTCATAAGAATCCATTTGATCAGAACACGATTTCTAATCTTGTCCATAAAAGATATACCTTTTGTCATACGGACGTTCTCCTTTTCTGCATTTCCCATGTTGTTATTTTAACAAGCGCCAAACGAGAAGTCAATAGAGGAGAAAGGATTCCCAAAAAGTATAATTTCTTGTAAATGTTATACTTTATCTGTCGTTCAAAATCTGTTATATCATTTTTGAGAAAGGTCCGCCCGGCGAACTGCCTATGGTCCTCCGTCACCCCACTTGCGCTTAGTGAAAAACGCAGCGGACGGTAAGCTCGAAACTACCTCGCTAACCGCCGGCGTTTTTCAATAGGTTCCTTGAGGACCATAGGCAGTTCGCCAGACTGTTTTTATCAGTTAGTCAAAACATGCTGTAACTCTATTTTTAAAATAGATAAACTGCTCGATTAAAAAACTTTGATGATCTATGTATACAGATGATGTCTCAAACTCTGTCACTTACAGCGGGTTTGAGACTCTCGCGGCAATCGCCATATAACTGCAAGCAACCTATTACCTTGTTGCTCGCAGGAATAAAAATGGACATAGAGCTGTAAGTATTATAAAAGATTACAGCGTATCCGAACTATCCAGCAAAACAGTATAGCCAATCCGCTGTTTTCCTCAAGGAACCTATTGAAAAACGTCGGTACTTAGCGAGGTTTTTCACAAGCTTAGTATCCGTTACGTTTTTCACTAAGCGGGAGCGGGGTGACGGAGGAAACAGCGGATTGGCTATACGGACCTCTCTCCAAAATGATGAAAGGAAACTTATCCTACAAGAAGTTGTATTTTTATATGGTTTTTATAGTTTGTTTAGTGAAGTGGGTGGAGGAAATATATCTTTATAATGGAAAAGTTTTGTGCTATAATAGGGAAAGTGAATAAGATGGGAGATAGAAAGAATAATGAAGTTTGGTAGAAATGATATGTGCTGGTGTGGAAGCGGAAAAAAGTATAAAAGCTGCCATCTGAGCTTTGATGAGCGGCTGGCAGTGCTTGCATCAGAGGGAAAGATGGTGCCGACGCACGAGATGATTAAGAATAAGGAACAGATTGAGGGGATTCGGGAGGCTGGAAAGCTGAATACAGAGATACTTGATATGATTTCAGAGTATGTGAAAGAAGGGATCTCCACCGGGGAGATCGACAGACGGATACATGAATATACTATAGCACATGGCGGAATACCAGCTCCTCTTGGTTTTGAGGGGTATCCTAAAAGTGTGTGCACTTCCATAGATGATGTGGTGTGTCATGGGATTCCTGATGAGAATAGAGTACTGCAGTCAGGTGAGATTGTGAATGTGGATGTCACTACTATATTAAATGGCTATTATGGAGATGCCTCCCGCATGTATTGCATTGGTGAGGTGTCAGAGGAGAAGAGGCATCTGGTGAGAGTGGCGAAGGAGTGCTTGGATCTGGGGCTTGACGCAGTTAAGCCGTGGGGGTATCTGGGCGATGTGGGTTATGCGATTCAAACTCACGCGCAGGAGAATGGATATACGATTGTGGTGGAGATTGGCGGTCACGGTGTGGGACTTGATTTTCACGAGGAGCCTTGGGTAAGCCATATCGGGCAGCCGGGCACGGATATTGTGCTGGTACCGGGTATGATCTTTACAATTGAACCCATGGTAAATATGGGGCTTGCGGATGTCTGGCAGGACGAGGAGGACGGCTGGACGATCCGCACAGACGATGGACTGCCATCTGCTCAGTGGGAGTACACGGTATTGGTGACAGAGCAGGGAAGTGAGATATTAACTAGGTGATCAGATATAATAAGAGGAAAAGATTAGGTAAGAGGGATGAGCATGAGTGATAAGAAACCAAATGTAGTAGTTTTTTTTACAGATCAACAACGTTTTGATACCACGGGAGTTCATGGCAATCCATGTGGATTGACACCGAATTTTGATCGCGTGGCCATGGAGGGCACCCATGCAAAGCTTGCCTTTACGCCGCAGCCAGTGTGTGGCCCAGCACGAGGAGTGCTTCAGACTGGCAAGTATGCGACCTGTGTGGGTACGTACCGCAATGCAGTTGTGCTTCCAAAAGAACACAAGACGATGGCACATTATTTTAATGAGAATGGATATTATACGGGTTATATAGGTAAATGGCATCTTGGCTCTACCAGACACGCGGTTCCTGAGGAGGAGCGCGGAGAATATCAATATTGGCTTGGTGCCAATGCGCTGGAGGCAACTTCACAGGCATATCAGACGCTGGTTTATGATAATGAGAATAACCCGGTCCATCTTCCGGGCTATCGTGTAGATGCGTTGACAGACGCGGCGATTCGTTTTATTGACCAGAATAAGGATAAGCCGTTCTTTTTGTTCTTGTCATTTTTGGAACCACATTTTCAGAACAGCAATGACAGCTTTCCAGCACCAGATGTCTATGCAAATCAGCCTGCCGGGTATATGCCACCAGATCTGGGAAATCTGGGAGGCACAAGCTGGCAGCATCTTCCGGGCTATTATGGAATGGTGAGACGGCTGGATGAAGCGTTCGGGCGAGTTCTAGATGTGCTGAAAAGCTTGAATTTATCAGAGGATACCATTGTATTATTTACCACGGATCATGGAAATCATTTTAAAACGAGAAATGCGGAGTACAAGCGCTCCTGTCATGAAAGCTCCATTCGAATACCAATGGCATTTACCGGGGGTCCATTTACCGGGGGAGGTTGTTTGAGGGAGATGGTGAGTCTTGTGGATATTGCTCCGACGTTGCTTGATGCTTGCCATATTCCTGTTCCTGAAGATATGCAGGGACATTCTATTCTTCCTCTGCTGGGAGGCAAGAAAGCAGATTGGGAACAGGAGATATTTGTGCAGATAAGTGAGGTTCAGGTCGGGCGCGCGATTCGCACAAAGCGCTGGAAGTATTCCGTCGAGGCATTGGATAAGGACCCGATCAAGGATTCCAGTTCAGATACCTATACAGAAACTTTCCTCTATGATCTGGAACATGATCCATATGAACTGCACAATTTGATTCATTCGGAGGCACACAGGGAGGTCTGCCGTGTACTTGCCGTTAAACTAAAAGAAAGGATGGTAGGTGCTGGCGAGAAAGAACCAGTGATTCTGGAAGCAGAGAAGAGGCCGGAAGGGCAGCTTAAAGTATTTGAGGGGGAAGAGGAGCTGTAAAAGGAGAGAGACGGCTGTGATTGATAGGAATGAAAGGCGACGTAACCAATATAGGCATAGAATATTTGTGATTATGATACTGGCAGCTGTGCTGCCAGTGTTAATACTGGGTTTCTATTCTTATCATACATATGTGTCGGGGCTGACACAGAGAAAAAACCTGACCATGCAGGCAACGGTAAATCAGGTAAAGAATAAGATGGAGAATGTATTAAATAACATAAAGCAGTACTATGCTGAGGTAGAATATAAGGATGAAGTGAAAGATCTGATTGATGCGGAGGATTTAAGCTATAATCAGTATTCTCGCTTGAGGAATGGAATTGAGATTTTAAGTGGTCCTGTGTATTTAAAAGAGTATATTAACAGCTATGTCTTTATCAATAAGGGAGATAATTGGGTGATCAGCACCACTGGCATGTATCATTATGAAGAGATGGAGAATGTGAGGGAGATCGAGAGTCTTCTGGACTGGCAGCAGGATGGAAGGATGCAGTGTGTGTGGATTAACCGAATGGGGCAGACGCGTCCCGCAGTGATGCCAGCAGGCAGAAATGTGATATTGTCAGGATATTTGATGGCGTTGTCCCTGCCGATGCTCTCGTGGGGAGAAAAATGCCAGCTCTTAATTAATCTAAACGATCTAAAGCTTAAAAATCTTCTAACAGAAGATCTGATGGATATGGATGTGACAGTGATTGACACGAGAGGGAAGCTTTTCTATGCCAGCAATGAGGAGCTGGGAAATTACTGTACAAGCCATATTGCAGATCTGGAAACTCTGAGAGATTATGACAGTGTTCGTCTTCCCGATGGCACGAGGCACCGCCTGACAATCTCCAATGCAACCACAAATGGCCTTATCTATATGATAAGCTATAATATAGATACGGTGCAGGAAGGAGCGGGACAAATCATATATATGGCGCTTCTTTTGCTTGCTATTTCTATTCTACTGTTGATTTTTGCGATAATGGGGACTCGAATTATCTATGCGCCAGTGCTCAGGATGATGGAGCAGTTTCATGATGTGCTTAAGGATTCTCGACCGGGACAGGATGAGTTCAGTTGGCTGACAGAGGGATTTCATGAGCTGGTGGAGGATAAAGAGATGCTGGAGCGGTTGGTCGAGGAACAGAAAGAACAGTTGGTTGAGCTGTTTTTGACTCGCATGATCCGCGGAGAGCTGACGCAGGAGCAGATTAACAGAGATATGGAGCGTTTCAATCTGAGCAACAAGACAAATTTTATCGTTCTTGGCGTGAGGCTGATGCAGAAGGAAAATAAGCTTGACAGGCTGGAGCGGGATGCTTTGATCTTGTCTGTTGCGGAGCATCTGCCAAAAGAGATATATGAAGCGCTTTTAGTAAAGCCACTGATAAAGAAAAATGTAATATTTTTTATTCTTATCGCAGATATAGCGGAGGAGCTTGAGCAGAGGGCAGAGAAGCTTTTTTTGAAAGTGGGTACGTATGCCGGTGATTCTTTTGGCTGTCAACTTCATGGAGGCGTAAGCAGGGGTTTTTTTAGAATGACACATCTGCGGACAGCCATCAATGAGAGTGTGGAGGCGCTTAAAAATGGTGAAAGCTTAAGAGCCTATGAGAATCATGATGACTTAGCACACACAGAGCTTGCGAATGCGATTAGTTTTTACTCAGATTTCAGTAAAAATGAGCAGCCGATTCCTCCATATGATCTTTTTGCTGAGCAGGAGATTCGAAAGGCTGTGGACTTCTGTGATCAGGAGAAAGCATATGAGATGGTGGATCAGTTTGTCGATGGCATTACGGCGAGGGGTGTGTCAAGACAGGATAGATATTTCTTTTTGCATCGTTTTTTGGTGGCCATACTTCAATCTGCCTCTGATGCTGGACCATCTGTGAATCAGATTTTTGAAAGAGAGGAGGAGAATCTATTCTTAAGCCTTGATTCTATTTTAGATCCAGAAGGCACGAAGGAGTTTTATAAGAGGCAGATTATTGAGCCAATTATAAAGTACATGGCTCAATATAGAAGAAGCCATTCGGCGGATATTATGGAGCAGGTTCTTCAACTTGTAAAGGAGGCAGGTGGTGATATAACGCTTGCAGAGTGTGCAGAGCAACTGAACTATCATCCAAGCTATATCTGGCGAGTGCTAAAGACAGAGAAGAATATGACCTTTACGGACTTTGTGGCGATTGAGAAGTTGGAGTTAGCGAAGGACATGTTGTTGCAGACTACGTTATCTGTGGCGGAGATTGCACAGAAGCTGCATTATACAAACACACAGAATTTTATTCGATTTTTCAATAAGCACGAGGGAATCACACCGGGAAAGTACCGGCAAGAGCATAAGACCGAGGGAAAAATAAAATAATCATGTCCCGATATTGAATTAAGATCAAGATAATCTTAAAATTTTCTAGATTCAATCAGAAGAGAAATGGATTATTTATAAAAAACACCTGATAATTAGCCCATAAAATCAGGTGTTTTTTGTTTTTTCTTCATAATATATGATAAAAAATAGCGAGAAATGGATTATTGAAAAAATTTTTTCTTAATGGTAAAATTGCAATATAAACACAGGAAAGAAAAAATCAAAATTGTGCACTTTACATAAAATGTCCTGTGTACGATCGTGATTATGTATAATTCATGTTCATATACGAGGTTATGGATTATGACTGTGTAATAAGTGGAGAGGGAGGATTACATATGGCAAAAAATGCGCAACCAGCGGCTGTCGGGAAAAAAGGAAGCCTCTGGAAACAGGTTTATCAGCAGAGAGGATTGTATCTGCTTCTGCTGCCGGGACTTATCTATCTGATTGTATTTAAGTATTTCCCAATGTTCGGTGTTATTATTGCATTTCAGAACTTTAGTCCATTCTTGGGATTCTTTAAGAGTCCATGGGTGGGATTTGAGCAGTTCCGGCTGTTCTTTGCAGGAAATGACTTCTTGGTGCTGATGAGGAACACATTAGGTATCTCTATCTTAAACCTTTTGTTTTATTTCCCGGCACCCATTATTTTGGCTCTGTTTTTGAATGAGATCAAGTGTTCATGGTATAAAAGATTTGCACAGACTTTAGTTTATATTCCGCACTTTATTTCTTTCGTTATTGTGGCAAGCTTATCCTATACCTTGTTTAACGTTAATGATGGTATTATTCATGAGATTTTGCAGGCGATCACAGGAAAGAGCATTGATATTTTGTCAAAGCCAAAATATTTCTGGGGATTGATTGTAGGGCAGAGTATCTGGAAGGAATGTGGATATGGAACGATCGTATTCCTCGCTGCATTATCTGGTGTAGATGTACAGCTTTATGAGGCTGCAAAGGTGGATGGAGCTGGAAGATGGAGACTGATGTGGCATGTAACCCTTCCCGCTATTAAGAGTACAATTGTGATTATGCTGATTATGAGAGTTGGTTCTATTCTGAATACTGGATATGACCAGATCTTCCTTATGAGAAACTCTATTAACGTATCGAGAGCTGAGGTAATTGATACATATGTATATATGAGAGGTGTATCAGGAGGGCAGTATTCCTATTCAACGGCAGTGGGATTGTTTAAGTCGATTGTAGGAATGATTATGGTAATATCTGCGGACCGCCTAGCCAAGAAGATGGGCGAGTCAGGCTTGTATTAAATAGAATAGAAAGGAGGACTTTCTTATGGCAGCAACTAATTCAAAGAATAAAATCAAGAGAAGTGTGGGAGATCAGATTGTACAGGTTCTTATCTATATTTTTGTCGGAGCCTTCGCTGTATCCACAGTGCTTCCATTCTTATATGTAGTGGCAGGTTCCTTTGCGACAGAGAGAGAGCTGACCCAGAGAGCATTTTTTGTAATACCACATGAGTTTTCTCTTAATGCATACCGTTATATTGTCAACGATGGTGCAATCTTTAGAGGACTGAAAAATTCTCTGTTTGTGACGATTGTGGGTACCTTGGTGAATATGGCATTTACCACAACCTTTGCATATCCGTTGTCCAGAAGATATTTAAAGGGAAGAAATTTCTTTATGAATATGGTAATTATCACCATGCTTTTTTCAGGTGGTATGATACCGGGCTATTTGTTGATCAGTAATCTTGGAATGTTGGACAGCTTTTCAGCGCTGATTCTTCCGGGAGCGATCAGTGTGTTTAATATGGTTATTGTAAAGAACTTTTTCCAAGAGATCCCTGCAGAGCTTGAGGAGGCAGCAAAGATTGATGGATGTTCTGATATAGGAATTTTCTTTAAGATAATTCTTCCACTGTCAAAGCCAGTGTTGGCGTCTATTTCACTGTTCTATGCAGTAGGACATTGGAATGATTATTTTAGTGCAATGTTATATATTCGAGATCCAAATAAAGAAGTGGTACAGATCGCTTTAAGACGAATTGTATTGTTGGCAGGTGGAGCAAATCCAGATGGATCACCGATTGATTTTGGTGATTTGGGAGCACCGCCAGAGAAAGCCGTAAAGATGGCGGCGACTGTGGTATCTACAGTGCCGATTCTGATTGTATATCCATTTGTTCAGAAATACTTTACGCAAGGAGTTATGGTTGGAGCCGTAAAAGGTTAAAACATATAGTTTATGAAAACTAAGGGAGGTAAAAACTATGAAAAAAAGTAAGAAGCTTACAGCATTGATGCTGACTGCAGCAATGGCAGCAGGTTCACTGGCAGGATGTGGCGGAAGTCCAAGCACACCTACAACGACAGCGGCAAACAATACTACGACAGCCGCAAATAACAATAATGCGACAACGACAGCACCGGCAGAGAATAATAAGCCTGCTGAGATGCCAAAAGTAACATTTCAGGCGATTGACCATCAGGGAGGGTTCTTTTCCGCTGGAAATGCAGAAGGACATGAGGAAGTATTACAGAAGGTTAAGGACTATACAGGAATTGACATTGAGTACATTCCTGTTGCAAACGACAGCTTAGAGGAGATCGTCGGCGTTACTCTTTTGGATACCAAGAATCTTCCGATGATTATGACATGGGGAGGAAATCTTAACGCTACAATTATCAGCGCAGCAAAGGCGGGAGCTTTCTGGAATCTGGAGGATTATATCTTTGATGAGACAAAGTATCCGAATCTTTCCAAGGCAAACAAGGATGTATTAAAGCAGATTACTGTTGATGGACATATCATCGGTTTGTACCGTGCAAGACCAATTGGAAGAAATGGTTTTGGATATCGTAAGGACTGGGCAGATAAGCTTGGTTTAAGCGCACCGGAAACTGTTGAAGATATTTACAATATGGCAAAAGCTTTCACAGAGCAGGATCCAGACGGTGATGGACAGAAGAATACATATGGTCTTTGTCTGTGTAAGTATACAGGACCGATCGATATTATTCAGACATGGTTTGGCGCAGGTAACGCTTGGATAGAGAAAGATGGCAAGCTGATTCCTTCTCATATGACAGATGAATACTGGGAAGCTGTAAATTATGTAAAGAAAATGTATGATGAAGGTCTTGTATATTCAGACTGGGCAATCCGTGACACCAACACATGGACAGATGGTGTAAAGAATGGTGAGTGCGGTATGATGTTAGACGTACTTGACAGCTCTAGAAGAATTTGGGATTATTTTGTAAATAATAATATTCCTGCTGTCAATGGCGATGAGTTTGCTTCTATGGGCTTTGTCGGTGCTATTGCAAAAGAGAAGGGTGGACAGCCTACTATCACAGCTACTACAGGTATGAATGGATTCTTTATGATTACTAAGGGCGCGAAGACAGAGGCTGACTTAGAGGCATGCTTGACCTATCTTGACAAGATGTGTGATGATGAGATGATGACTTTGGCAGATCACGGTTTAGAGGGAATTGGCTATGAGATGCAGGATGGTTATCTTGTTGATATTAACACAGATTGGACACCAGCTCAGAAGCCTCACACTGGACTGAATCAGACTGTATGCTATATTCCTGAGCAGGCAGCTAGAGAACCTCAGGTTAAGAAAACCGATCGTGTTATTCTTGAGGAGCAGATTAAGAATGATAATATAAACTATGCAGTATTTAATCCAGCATCAGGTTATCTGGCAGGCTCTGACACATATGCTCTGAATGGAGCAACCTTGGATACTGCACTTAAGGATGCAAGAACACAGTATATCTGTGGTGAGATCGATGAGGCAGGCTTCCGCGCAGCTATGGATACATGGCTTGCACAGGGCGGACAGCAGATTATTGATGAGGTTAATGCATTATATCAGGCAGATAAGTAGGATATAGCTTGAAGGTGTGATTATCATACCGAAAAAGTATATAAGAGAAATAGTACAAAAGCACTTGAAGCAGTATTGGTTTCAGGTGTTTTTGTATGCGCAGGGGTGAGGGTTATTCTTCTAATCAATTGGAAAAAACGACATAAGATAAAGAAATACCACAAAATACCAAGAAAATACATTGTTCATTTTGGCAAAATGCAATAAAATAAACATGTAAGCTTACTATCGGAGGCTGTTACAGTTAAGCTGTGACAGCCTTCTGTGTTTTCGTGCCGCGCACAGAAATCCGGTGGAGTATTGTGGCACAGAAAAGAGGAAAACGATGGACTGGGAACAAGAATGGAACCACCCCACCATGCGCCAGCGAATCAAGCCTTTTTGGTTTTGGAACGGCGATATGACGGAAGAGGAAATTGATCATCAGCTTAGGGAGATGAAGGAACAGGGCTTAGGAGGCGCTTTTATCTGTGCCAGACAGGGACAGACGATCGCTTATCTTGGCAATCTGTGGTTTGAGCGCATCGCCTTTGCCTGCCAGAGAGCCAAGGAGTATGGACTGGAGGTCTGGCTGTATGATGAATATCCATATCCGAGCGGTGTGAGCGGCGGAGAGGTGCTTTTGCGGCATCCTGAGGCAGGACACACCAAGCTCCAGATTCAGGTTATCGATGCTCTCGGTGAAGAGGAGACCGAGGCAGATCTGGGCTGGCAGAAGGTAATGTACGCCAAAGCGGTGAAAAAGAAGGAGGATGGAACGCTTGACTGGTCGGAGACTATAGATGTCATGGAGGACATCGGTGTGCTTCAGACTCAGGAGATCTATCAAAAAACAGGACTTACTGCATACAATGTTAAGCGGTTTTTCTCCTATGGGCCAAGACATATCTTACATGTGGTGCTTCCCGCGGGTGAATGGAGGATATATGCCTGCTGCTGTGAGACATTAAAGGATTTTAAGTATTATGGAGGATACTTTGATCCGTGTAACAAAGAAGCCGTTAGAACCTTTATAGAGACAACTCATGAGAAATATCAAAGGACACTGGGGGACGAGATGGGTAGGAGTGTCTATGGTATGTTCTCTGATGAGGTGGGATTGCTCGGAAGACTCCCATGGTCAGAGCAGCTTCCTCCTTATTTTGAAAAAAGATATGGGTATGATATCCGTACCATGTTGGCTGCCATTGGAGATAAAACATATCCGGGGGCGGCAAGGATACGTTATGAATATTTTCAAGCTCTTCACGAGCTGTTTCGTGAAAATTATCATAAACAGATGGCGGATTGGTGTGATGAGCATCAGATCCTCTATGCGACGGAGGTGCCATCCATGCGCCGTTCCACGCAGATTTTCTCCACAGTGCCGGGAGGTGACTGTGCACATGAGAAGCTGGGTAAATCGCTGGATTGGACCTATGAAAATGATTTGCACAGCTATAGAAGCTGCGCGATGGGCGTAAGCTCTGTAGCGAGACAGATGGACAGAGACTATGCTATGATTGAGAGTTTTCACAGCGTCGGCTGGTCCATGACTCTTCAGGATGCAAAGTGGATGCTGGATCTGCTGGCTTCTATGGGTATTAATTTTTACAATGTACATGCTTTTTATTATACGATGGATTCCATAACCAAACATGATGCGCCTCCTTCGCAGTTTTTGCAAAATCCGTATTGGAAGCATTATCATCTGTTGGCAGACTATGCAGGAAGATTGAGCGCATGGCTCAGCAACACAGTTTCCACCAATCATGTCGCCGTGCTTGATCCGGTGGTATCCTACTGGACCCATCTGGCTAATCCGTTTCATAAGTTTGGCTATGCTGGTATGGATGAGGAGGAGAAAGCAGATCTTCAGACCTTGAAGGATGACTGGATGCATATAATTAAGGAGATGCGTTATTCTCATATTGGGGCTGACCTGCTGGATACAGAGATACTTGCCATGGCACAGGTGGAGGATGGAAGAATTAAGATTGGAAGGGCAGAGTATGATACGCTGGTGCTCACGCCCAATACAGCTCTGGAGAGCACAGCAACACAGAAGGTAAAGGAGCTGTTGGCATCAGGTGGTCATGTGATAGCACTTGGATTGCTTCCATATCAATCCGTGGATGAGGATGCACATCCAGAAGCAACATGGAAAGAGATTTTTGGCGTGGATCGAGATATTTATTCTGATTACTGGAACAGTGAGAAGAATAAGGGTGCTGGAGTGGAGATCATTCAAAAGGATCACGCAGTATTTGTGTCCACAGCAGGTAATGTCAAGCAGGCAGGAGATGAGGAAAGATGGCTTTCCCTAATTGCGGAGGCAGCGCAATGTCCTTTGGAGGTGCACGTGAAGGAAGCAGATCGAAAGAGCTTGTTTTCTTCTATCCGGCGCGGAAAAGAGGGCGAGTTATATCTTATGCTGGGCAATTATGAGAGAAATTATGTGGATGCCAGCATTTCCCTTAAGGCGGACTATAAGGGTGCATGGAGCATGAATGTGGAAGATGGCAGTATCTGTGGCATAGCCATGGATGGAGGCAGAGTTGAGTTATCTCTAGCGCCATTTGAGACAAAGCTGATTCGATTTGATCAGAAAGCAGCACAGGTGAAAGAGGAGCAGACTCCTATAATAGTAATAGATACTGCGGAGGCAATGGAAGTATCTGTGCGCGGGGGTAATATCTATCGCATGGAGGATTATCTGGTATCCTTGGATCAGAAAAGCTGGAAGGAGACAAAAGTGGCAACCTTTATTGAGATCTGTGATGCGACAGGTATCCTTTCTGGCGGTTCGTTTGAGTATAACAGTGAATTCGGCACACCGAAGGCAATTCATATCAAATATCCCTTAAAGGTATATTATAAGACGATGTTATATGCTGAGAAGGTGCCGGAAAAAGCAGGTCTATTATTGGATAATCGGACAATCACCGGAGATTTTGAGATCACTGTCAATGGACATGCACTGAATAATGAGGATTTTCAGGCTGTCTTTATCAATGACCAGAATAACCGCATACAGGAGATCGCAAAGTATCTGACGGAGGGCGAGAACGAGATCGCTGTCGCTGTGACAGCAGAGCATGATTGGGATGGTATTCGAGATCCATTGTTCCTTGTGGGAGAGTTTGGTGTAAAGGATGGTCGTATTGTTGCACTTCCAAAAAGAGCAGCGCTTCGCAAGCATTATATCGAGGGATTTCCATATTACAGTGGTGACTTTATCTTTTATAAGACCTTTGCTTCTGAGGAAGGCAGAAAGGCTAGATTGCGCTTGAGCTGCTCCGACGAGCTGCATGATTGTTTGGAGGTTATTGTAAATGGAGAGTCTCTTGGCACACGTGCTTTTGCGCCTAATACGTGGAACGTGAGAGAGGGATTGTTACAGAAGGATAATACAATAGAGATTATCTATACCAACACGTTGATCCACATGCTGGAGGGAAGCTATTTTGACTATGATACACATCAGACGGTGCAGATCACAGAATAGAGGATAAAGATGGAACAGTACAGGGTGAATGAGAATACATTAAGGCTATATTACCCTGCTTCTTTCTGGAGGAATATCTGGCGCGAGGCGCTTGTCAGCGGAGACGGGACGCTTGGCGCCAGTTTTCTTGGAGGCTCAAAGTATCAGACGGTTATGATAAATCATGCGGATCTGTGGAGCGGTGGAAGCAGTATGTCCCTGCCGGATGTGTCACAGTCGCTGGGACATATGCGCGCAAGGATGGATCAAGGAGAGTTCCGGGAGGCAAGCTGGGAACTGGTAAATAATCTGAAAGACAGAGGATATGAGGCTAGGATGGAGGCACCATTTCCCATGGGAGATCTGAAAGCAGTGATAGCGCCAAGAGGAAGTTTTCGACAGTATCAGAGGCTGCTTTTTATGGATAAGGGAGTAGTGGCGTCAGAGTGGCTGGATGGGGAAAGTGCCCGCCGCACGGAGGGCTTTGTGTCGAGGAAGGAGCATATGCTTCTATATCGTATCTGTGCAGATAAGCCGGATCTGGATGTGACATTCTGGCTTGACATGCATGAAAATACGGGAGAAAAACCTAGTGATATCAGAGATTATATAAAAGCTCATAAAAAAAGCTGGTCAGAACACAGAGATTTGATCTATGTAGGAAAAAACACCGATCAATTATCATACGGAATGTTGGCTAGAGTATATACAGATGGAGAGTGCACAGAAGAACAGAAAAATCAGATACACGTGACAAACACAGATAGTATTGTGATTGGTCTAAAGATCTTTGTCAAAGGAGAGGAAGAGGACGAGATTCAAAGACTTCATAAAGAGATGGATGATTTTGACGGTGACTATGACAGGGCTCTGGCCGATCACACAGCACTTCACAGTCCGCTGTATTTTAGTGCAGAATTAAGTTTCGCTGACAATAGCAATCGTGCCAATGAAGATCTGCTGCAGGAGGCATTTACGGAGGAGGCTGCTCCAGAGTTAGTTGAAAAGCTGTGGAAATATGGTCGCTATCTATTTATCAGTGGAACGAGAAAGGATGGAAATCCGTTTCCTCTCTATGGATTGTGGGCGGGAAGCTATCGTCTGCCATGGACACATAATATGGCGAATGAGAATATTCAGATGATCTACTGGCACTGTTTTACTGGCAACTTGGCAGAGCTGCATGAGGCTGTGTTTGGATATTATAATAAAAGATTAGAAATTTTTCGAGACAATGCGAGAAAGCTATATGGCTGTCGTGGTATATGGATTCCTGCCGGGACAACACCGGGTGTGGCTGTGCCTTGCCAGATTGTACCTGTAATAATCAATTGGACTGGGGCAGCGGGATGGCTTGCACAGCACTATATAAAGTATGCGGCATATAAACGAGATAAAAAATATATAGAAGAAGAAATTCTGCCTTATCTTTTTGAGGTAGCAGAGTTCTATCAAGATTTTATCACGTACAATCCCGATGGAACAATAAAGTTATATCCCAGTGTCTCTCCAGAAAATACTCCCAATAATTTTATGCCGCCCAAGGGAGTACAGATGGCGCATCCCATGCCAACTGCCATCAATGCTACGATGGATCTGGCGATAGTAAAGGAGTTCTTTTCCAATCTGGAAAAGCTCGCATCCATCTGTGGCTGTCATGAAGACAAGCGTCCACTGTGGAGAAAGATTATAGATTCCATTCCACCCTACCAGATAAATGACGAGGGAGCGATAAAGGAGTGGCAGGCAGAGGGCTTTGAGGATAATTACAATCACCGCCATCTGTCACATATCTATCCGGTATTTCCGGGAACTGAGATCAATAGTGTGGATAACAGGGAGGAGCTGGAAGGTTATAAAAAAGCCGTTGCACTCAGAAAAATAGATGCTCAGACAGGATGGTCCATGGCCCATATGGCAGCGATCTATGCCAGATTCGAGGAGGGCGAGAGAGCGATGGAGAGCCTTGATAATATGGCGAAAGCATGTCTTCTGTCAAATTTCTTCACCCTTCACAATGATTTTAGGGGAATGGGGATCACTTTGGATATGGACCCAGCCCCAGTACAGCTTGATGCTATTATGGGCTATGTAAATGGTGTGCAGGAGATGCTATTCTACGCAGAGAAGGATCTGATAAAGCTTCTACCAGCTCTGCCAAAAAAATTATCCCATGGGGAGGCAAGAAGATTTCGCTATGCATGTGGCAGTGTGGATATGAGCTGGGATATTGAAAAAGCAAGTTTTCATGCGAGGATACGTGCGATTTTTGATCATAAGGTGCGCATAAAACTGCCAGAGATATTTGAAAATTATAGGGTATATGCAGAAAGAGCAGAATATACAGAGGAAAATAGAATGTTGACAGTGTACTTTTGTGGCAGTGGAACATTGACTATAGATATGCTGTCATCTTCGATAGATAGTATAGAGAAAGGAAGGAAGACTTATGAGTCAAACAATTCATTTTACAAAGATGGCCAATCGTGCCCTACAGGGGTATGTGACATGGGGAGCACCATGGAAGAAAGGAAGTGTGAAGGCTGACACAGAGTATATTCTCACCGACGAGGCAGGAAGAAGAATCCCTGTGCAAAGTTTTGTCAGTGCGTATTGGCCTGATGGAAGTGTAAAGTGGAGCCGTCATTCAGCAAAAATCGAAAGAAATACAGCAGATCTTTTTCTTTGCACAACAGAAAAGACAGAGATAGAACAGAGTCTGGCTAAGGAACTCCCAGATCAGTTTGTTATTGAAGGGAAGAGAGTTCATGCCTGTGTTCCAAAGACGGGCAGTTTAATACTTAAAGATCTGTGCACGGATGGCAGAGTGACAGCAGAGAGTGGAAGGCTTACTTTACTTCTGGAGGAGAGAGAGGAGGAAGCTGGATGTGTGGTGACAAAGCAAGTTCCTTATCTTGGTGTGATCAAGGAGGCAGCACTTGAGGAAAATGGTTCAGAGAAGGCAGTTATCTGTCTTCGTGGTGTACACAGAGCAGAACAGGGAGAGGGGAAGAACATAAGAGAAATACTTCCCTTTGTGCTTCGTCTTACCTTTTACAAGGAGAATGAGAATGTACATATTACGCATACCTTTCTTTATGATGGGGATGAGCAGAGAGATTTTCTTAAGGGACTGGGAATTCGCTTTCAGTGTCCATTAAAGGGAGAGGTTTATAATCATCATGTTAAAATTGCCTCTGAGTATGGATGTTTTCATGAGAGTATGAAGTTGCTGCTTGCTTGGCGCCCTAGGATTCCACTTGATTTATATGAAAGACAGATGGCGGGACAGAATTTAGCTCTGGATCAGATGGAAGAGCAGCTTGCCAAAGATATACGACAAGCATTTGACAATATGCCTACATGGAGTAATTATCACATCTGTCAGGACAGCGCAGAGCATTATGCGATCCGAAAGAGAACAGGTTATGAGAAGTGCTGTTATCTGGACTGTCAGCACGGAGGGCGTGCTGCGGGATGTGCGGCAGTGGCTGGCGAGGACGGCGGTATTGCTGTGGCGCTGCGCGATTTTTGGCAGAAGTATCCTTCGGGTATTTGGATGGATCGTATAGATACAGAGTGTGCTGAGGTGACGGTGTGGTTATGGACACCAGATGCAGAGGCTATGGATTATAGACATTATGATGTCACAGGTTACTCTCAGTCCTATTATGAAGGTTTTGATGTGCTGGGCGCCGATCCATATGGAATTGGAAATACAAATGAGATAGAGATCAAGGGCTTTTCGGGCACAATTCTTTCTGACGGAGACCTGCTATATTGGAATCAGGAAGTACAAAAGCCGATGGTGCTTTCTGCTTCACCACAGTATTATCATGAGGTAGGGGCGTTCGGCAGGTGGAGTCTTCCCGATCACAGTACGCCATTCTCTCGTTTTTTGGAGGAGCAGCTTGACAAGGCTGTTGAGTTTTATAAAGAAGAGATTGAGACCAGAGGGTTTTACGGCTTTTATAATTACGGAGATGTGATGCATACCTATGATAAGGTTCGTCATATGTGGCGTTATGATATGGGTGGCTATGCATGGCAGAATACAGAGCTTGTACCTACGCTCTGGTTGTGGTATGCTTATCTGAGAAGTGGAAGAGAGGATATATTTACACTTGCCGAGGCGATGAGCCGACATTGTTCAGAGGTGGATACCTATCATCTGGGCCGGTATAAGGGGATTGGATCACGCCATAATGTTCGCCACTGGGGTTGCCCGTGCAAGGAAGCACGTATTGGAATGGCGGGGCATCATCGTTTTTATTATTATCTGACCGGTGACGGGCGGATGGCAGATGTGTTTGATGATGTGAAGGATGCAGATTTCGCACTTCTTGAGATTGACCCTATGCGGTTTTTCTATGATAAAGAGAGCATGGTTTATCCTACACATGCCCGCTCTGGTCCTGATTGGTCCAGCTTCTGTTCTAATTGGATGACAGAATGGGAGCGCCATCAGAATACAGAATATAGGGATAAGATTATGATAGGTATTCAAGATCTGAAGGAGACACCACTTAAGCTGATTTCTGGCTCGGATTTTGAGTACAATCCTGAGAATAGTCATCTGAGATATATTGGAGAACGATCGACAGGAGGATGTCATCTGCAGATCTGTATGGGAGCGTCACAGGTGTGGATTGAGCTGGCGTATCTGCTGGAGGATGAGGAGTGGAAGAAGATGATCGCCGATTTCGGGCGGTTCTATCTGCTGCCGCCAGAAAAGAAGGAGAGCGTGGCAAAGGGTATGTTTGGCAAGAGACAGGCGAGCTTCCCATATATGGCGACGGCGATGACTGCGTTTGGAGCAGAATATTATCAGGATGAGAATCTGGCACACTGGTCATGGTATTATCTGTTGGAGAATTTCTTAAAGAAGGATGGTATGGAAGGCTTTGAGCCACAATATCTGGAGAACACGGCAAACCAGAAGCTCTTAAAAGAGATTCCGTGGATTTCCACGAATTTTGTTTCCCAATGGTGCCTGAATGTGATTATGGCTCTGGAGATGATAGGAAAGTATATGCCAAGGACGCTTGAAGATATAAAGAAGGATGGTTTTCTAAGGGAATTGGAATGTGATAGTCTGGTGTAGATGGAGGAAGAGAATGTCAAAATCAAAACAACAGTGGGAACAGATATTTCTTGATATGGCGGAGCCTCTAAAAAAACATTATTCTGAGGGCAAGACAAGGCTTGAGCTCGGCGTGACGGCAGCGGGTTATGGAAATAGGATAGCAGGAATGGAAGGTTTTTCCCGCGTACTGTGGGGGCTGGTACCCTACTGGGCGGGAGGTGGAAGTGATGAGAGCTTGCTCAGTGTGTATCAAGAGGGAATTGCTAATGGCACAGATCCTGATCACATAGAATTTTGGGGGCATCTACATGACAGAGATCAGCGCATGGTGGAGATGGCTGCGCTTAGTCTTGGAATCCTTCTTGTGCCAGATAAGCTGTGGGAGCCATTGTCAGATCAGACGAAGAAAAATTATGCAGCATGGTTGAATGAGATTAATGAACATAAGCTGGTGGAAAATAATTGGCAATTTTTTAATACAATCACCAATCTGGCCCTAAAAAGTGTAGGTGAGAAGTACAGCAAGGAATGTATGCAGCGAGCCATTGATTATTATGAATCTTTCTATATTGGAAATGGCTGGTACGGGGATGGTGTGCGCCCGCAGAAGGATTATTACGTCTCTTTTGCCATACATTATTACTGCCTTTTGTATGTAAAATTTATGCGCATGGAGGAGCCAGAGCGCTGCAAAAAGTATGAGGAGCGGGCAAAGGAGTTTGCAAAGACTTTTCTCTATTGGTTTGATGATGAGGGGAAGGCTCTGCCATTTGGGCGGTCGCAGACTTATCGTTTTGCGCAGGCGGCGTTTTTTAGCGCCTGTGTTTTTGCGGAGGTTGAGGTGTTGCCGCTTTCAGTGATAAAAGGCGTGATTGAGCGCCATATTGATTATTGGATGCGGCAACCAATCTTTGATAATGGTCATGTGTTGACAGTCGGCTATACCTATCCGAATCTGAATATGTCAGAGACCTATAATGCGACGGGTTCTCCTTATTGGGCATGTAAACTTTTTCTGATTCTTGCTCTTCCACAGGATCATTCCTTTTGGAGTGTGGAGGCAGCTCCCATGCCAAGGCTAGAGCCAGTGTATGTGATACCAGAATGTAATATGTTGATGCAACACAGGCATGGTGAGGTGACAGCGTTGACTGCAGGACAATATCCGGTGGTGGAACATACACATTGTGCAGAGAAGTATGCAAAGTTCGCATATTCTTCTGTATTTGGGTTTTCTGTGCCACGCTCTTATGAGAAACTTAGCGAGACGGCGCCGGATTCTATGTTGGCATTTCGCGTGCATGGGATGACCTATGTTAGAAGAAAATGTGAGGAGTATCGGGTGGAGAGTGAGGTTGTTTATGCCCGCTGGAAGCCACTGAAAGGAATTGAGGTGGAGACATGGCTTTACCCAGAGGAAGATGGGCATAGAAGAAAGCATCGGATCACTAGCAACATAGCCTGCGAGGCGTATGATTGTGGATTCTCTTATCCAAACCGAGTGGAAGAGACGAAGAAGGAAGAACGTGAGGGATTTGCTAAGGTTTCCGATCAGAATGGGTATAGTCAAGTGGAGCTAAGGGCAGGAGATGGATATGGTGTTGCGATAGGTGGCGTGTCCAATGTAAATATTATCTTTCCCAATGCTTTGATCCCCGCTCTTCAATATCAGATAAAACCGGGTGTCACAGAAATGGAGAGTGAGGTGCGCGCAGAGCTTTCTGTGAAGCAT
Organism: uncultured Lachnospiraceae bacterium; assembly: GCA_910588535.1. Lineage (GTDB taxonomy): Bacteria > Bacillota > Clostridia > Lachnospirales > Lachnospiraceae > RGIG8607. The sequence continues at coordinate 60,615 of CAJUOO010000001.1, forward strand.
ATTGTGATAGGGAAAGGGGAATGTTATGGAGAATTATAAGGATGAAAAGCACAGGCAGTGGGCAGATAAAGTGTATCAGAAAATCTGTCAGAAGATGGAGGCACAGACAAGGAGAGTAGGAACCGACATTCCCTATATTCCTGAGAATGGCAGATATAGGGATATGGGGAAAGAGGGAATTCACTGGTGGACGAACGGCTTTTGGTCGGGAATTCTCTGGCAGATGTTCCATGCGACGGGCGAGGAGCTATACAAAGATACAGCACGCGGAGTAGAAAAGCGTCTGGATCAGGCGCTGGATCATTATTCTGGTCTGGATCATGATGCGGGCTTTATCTGGCTTCACGCGGCTGTTGCAGATTATCGCCTGACTGGGGATGAGGAGGCGAAAGAAAGAGGACTTAAGGCTGCCGGTGCGCTGGCAAGTCGGTTCAATCCCGCCGGACAGTATCTTTGTGCGTGGAATGGAAATCGTCCGGGACATATGATTATTGATTGCTTAATGAACACTCCTCTTTTGTTCTGGGCGACTAGGGAGACGAAAGATCCACGCTTTGCTCTGATGGCAGAGAGGCATATTGATACTGCCTTGAAGTATATAGTGAGGGAGGATGGTTCCTGCAATCATATTGTGGTATTAGATCCTCTGACAGGAGAGTTTGTGGACAATCCGGGAGGGCAGGGCTACGAACAGGGTTCTTCATGGTCCAGAGGACAGGCTTGGGCACTCTATGGTTTTTTGCTGGCTTTTCAATATACAGGGAAAAAGCAGTATCAGGATGCATCCAAGCGGGTTGCACATTATTTTCTTGCTAATGCTGCGCTGACAGATTATGTGCCACTGCTGGATTTCCGTGCACCTTTGGAGCCTGTATATTATGATACAACAGCCGGTGCGATCGCTGCATGTGGGCTTCTTGCGCTGGCAGAGACAGTGGGAGAATATGAAAAAAATCTGTATCAGACAGGTGCGATAAAGCTTCTTCGAGCAATCGAGGAAAGGCATTGTAACTGGAATTTTGACGAGGATGCGATTGTAGATTTTGGCTCTGCAAAGTATCATCGAGAATCGGACAGAGAGGTGCCAATTATCTACGGGGATTATTTTTTTATTGAAGGTATCTTGCGGCTTGTGGAAAAAAGCTTTCTGATCTGGTAAAATAGAGAAGAAAGCTTCGATGGAATGAGAGAGGAGGATGACCATGGAGAGTATAGAACAGCAGCTTTTGGCGGCAGGATGCCGCACGGAGCTGATCTATGAGAATCCGCTTGCAGCCAAGGCGGACATCAAGGATTTTATTATGGAGGGTGAGGCAGTGATCACCTTCCCTCTGGGAAGAATGAGGCTGGAGAATAAATTGTCGGAAAAGGAGGGGCAGAAGGCAAATTATGTGCTGTGGTGCCCTGAAGAGTTTCCATCAGATGTTCTGATTACATGGGATTTTTATCCGGTGCGAGAGCCGGGCTTGTGCATGATGTTTTTTGCAGCAAGAGGGATGGGGGATCAGGATCTGTTTGACGGCTCTTTACAGAAGCGAACGGGAGAATATGTACAATATCATCATGGGGATATCAATGCATTTCACATCTCATATTTTCGCAGAAAAGAGCCAGATGAGCGTTCCTTCCACACTTGTAATTTGAGAAAGAGCTATGGTTTTCACCTGACGGCACAGGGTGGTGATCCGATCCCAGATGTGGCGGACGCAAAACCGCCTTATCATATCGCTGTGATTAAGAAAGGGAATGTTGTGCGCTTTCTGATCGACGCACTAGAAATATTCCAGTTTGAGGATGATGGAAAGACCTATGGCCCGCTGCTTGCGGGAGGAAAAATTGGCTTCCGACAGCTTGCGCCGTTTATAGGGGAATATGCGAATCTTCGAGTATATAGGTTGTTTGCATAGATAGCGGTGCCGGACGGGGAAAAGGAGGAGAGAATATGAAGCCAGAGATAAGAATTGAGCATGTGGGGGATATGCAGATTGAGTTAGCATGGGATGCAGTTGAGGATGCACAATCCTATCATGTATACTGGTCGGACAGAAAGACAGAGAATATGACGTATAAATGTGTGGCGGAGACCAAGGAAAATCGGTGGATCTTTAAGCGCAGCACGCATATTCCCCACTATTTTAAGGTAGCTGCAGTGATTGGCAGGGAGGAGGCAGAGTGCAGTGATATCATCGCTTCTCCAATAAAAAGAAAGCTTCAGCCACAGAGGGAAAAGCTGGGCAGAGGATTGATTGCAGTGAGAACAAAGACAGGCATATTCCTAAGCTGGAGGCTTCTTGCGGAGGAGACAGATGGGTATAATCAGACAGGTGTGACAGGTGCAGATTTTAAGATCTATAGAAATGGAAGCTGCATTGCCACCGTGAGTTCCAGCACAAATTATCTGGATACAGAAGGAACACAGACGGACAGCTATCAAGTAGCCGCTGTGCATAATGGCAGAGAAGAGACTGCCTGTGGTTGCGTGAGTGTGTGGAGGAGCGGGGAGAATTATATAGATATTCCTCTTCAGATTCCGGCGCCGGGCGTCACGCCAGCAAGAGATACTTATACTTATAATGCAAATGATATGAGTGTCGCTGATGTTGACGGTGACGGAGAATATGAGTATATTCTAAAATGGGACCCTACAAATTCTCGTGATGTATCTCAGAAGGGTTATACAGGAAAATGCTACATCGATTGTTATAAGCTGGATGGAAGGCTTTTGTGGCGTCTGGATATGGGGGTTAATATCCGTGCAGGCGCACATTATACACAGTTTATGGTCTATGACTTTGACGGTGATGGCAAGGCGGAGATGGCTGTAAAGACAGCGCCCGGAACATGTATGACGACCTATTTGCCTAATGGAAGGGTCAAGGAGCGTTTTTATATTACATTGCCGAAAGAGGACATAGAGAGTGGGGTATCGCATGAGGATAACTATGTCTGCTCCAGCGAGGATTATTATAATTATCTAGCAGATCGCTTTAAGAACTGGCATGAAGAGCCGGAAGTTAAGGAGGGGCATTGGCCTGCCACGCTGGAAGAGTGCTTTGGCATTGAGAAAAAATATGAGTATCCGCTGAGCGAGCGTGCTGCTCGAGAACTTGCTGACTATTTTATAAACGAATATGCTCCATCCAGAAGCCCGAAAAATGAGCTCGATAAATTCGAAGGCTTTATATTCAATGGACCAGAGTATCTCACTATGTTTGCTGGAAATGGGCAGGAGCTTGACACCATTCCATTTAAGTATGGCAGGGTGGATGATGGGCTTATGTGGGGCGATTACGCGATGAAGCGGATAGAGCCTTGCAACCGCGTGGATCGATTTCTCTCTGGTGTAGCCTATCTGGACGGAGAGCGCCCGTACTTAATTGTATGTCGTGGCTATTATACGCGCTCCACAGTTGTGGCATATGACTTCTTTAAGGGACATTTTCATGAGTATTTTGCGATAGACAGCGGTTTTGTTCCGATGAAGAATCCATTCTGTGAGAATCCCCATGCCGCGCAGGGCACAGATCCCGTTTATGGAAGCTTGGCAGGTCAGGGGAATCACAGCTTGTCCACGGCAGATGTGGACGGTGATGGATGTCAAGAAATTATCTATGGGGCTGCAGTGATTGATCATGATGGAAGTCTTCTGTATTCCAGCTATGATTATCTGCCAAACGGCACCTATGCAAAGCTGGGCCATGGGGATTCCATGCATGTGGCAAAAATTGATCCAGATAAGCCGGGACTTGAGATATTTAATGTATTCGAGGGTGCCACGGAGGCTCCTTATGGTTATGCGTTGCGGGATGCTGAGACAGGAAAGGTGATTTTTGGCGAATATGCGGAATCTGATCTGGGGCGCTGCATGATTGGGGATGTTAATCCGAATGTGCGCGGGCTTCAAGTCTGGGCGGCAGACAAGGTGTACTCCTGTAAAGGAGAGGTACTTTCTGACAAGCCTCTTGGGACAAATCAGTGTATTCACTGGGCCGCCGATCTATCTACGCAGATTTTGGATGGATGTGATTATATCCATGGCAACCATCATGGGGTGATCAATGACACCACCCACGGCGTGATGCTGGAGCCAAAGGAGATGGCAACCAACAACGGAACCAAGGGAAATGCATGTCTGATCGCAGATATTTTGGGTGATTTTCGCGAGGAGCTGCTTCTTCGCAAGGCGGACAACACAGCGATACGCATCTACACAAATATAGAGATCACAGAGCATAAGCTATTTACCCTGATGCATGATATTCAATATCGTACAGGAGTTGCATGGCAGAATAATTGCTATAACCAGCCATGTTATACTAGCTTTTATTATGCGGGGGATATGGAGTGGAAAACTGTGTGGGAGAGCTTGTAAGATGTAACTATAATAGATGTTTGGATCAAAAACTTTTATAAGATTTCCAATGCGTGTCATCACAGTAAACTGCTTTGACATGGGAGATGAGTATAAAGAATAGGAGGAAGATTTATGATTAAGGGTTTTAAGATGAAGCTGTTTCAGGGTTGTGAGGAGGAGTATGAGAAGAGGCATAATCAGCTTTGGCCGGAGATGAAGGATATGATTCATGAGCATGGCGGAAAGAATTATACGATCTTTCTGGACAAGGAGACGCTGACCTTATTTGGCTATATTGAGATTGAGGATGAGGAGAAGTGGGCAAAGGGCGCTGATACGGCGATCAACCGCAAGTGGTGGGACTTTATGGCTGATATTATGGAGACAAATCCTGATAACAGTCCAGTTTCCATTGATCTTAAGAATGTGTTTCACTTAGATTGATCGGAGAGCAGAAAGGAGATTACATCCTATGAGGATTCTGGAATCGAAGTTTGTGCAGGGGTTTATCAAGATGGCAGATGACGGCTTTATGCAGGGATGGCATGAGAGGAACGGTGGAAATCTCAGTTATCGGTTAAAATCTGAGGAGGTTGAATCCATTAAGCCGAGATTAAATGCACCGGGAAATTGGACACCGATCGGAACTAGCGTTCCGGGACTTTCCGGGGAGTATTTTTTGGTAACAGGAAGTGGAAAATATTTTCGAAATATTAAAGTGGACCCAGAAGTGTGCATCGCGATTATTGAGTTGGATGACAAGGGTGAAAATTACCGCATCCGCTGGGGCTTGGTGGAGGGTGGAGTGCCGACCAGCGAGCTTCCCTCTCATCTGATGAATCATGAGGTAAAGAAGCGTGTGACAGATGGAAAGCACCGTGTGATCTATCATGCTCACACAACAAACACGATAGCGCTGACCTTTGTGCTTCCTCTGAATGATGAAGTGTTTACCAGAGAGCTGTGGGAGATGGCTACGGAGTGCCCTGTAGTGTTCCCGGAGGGTGTGGGTGTTATTGGCTGGATGGTGCCCGGCGGAAGAGATATCGCGATCGAGACAAGCAAACTGATGGAGAGATATAATGTGGCGATCTGGGCACATCATGGCATGTTCTGCTCCGGGGAGGATTTTGACCTGACCTTTGGTTTGATGCACACAGTGGAAAAGTCAGCGGAGATTCTTCTGAAGGTGCTTTCTGTGTCGCCGCATAAGCTTCAGACTATACAGCCGCAGAACTTTAGAGATCTGGCGGATGGTTTCCGGCTGAAGCTGCCGGAGCGCTTTCTTTATGAGAAGGAGTAGGAAAGATATTTATGAAAAAACAGGTAAAGAGGATACTATTTGCTGGAACTGGCAGTGGCAGCGGAAAGACAACATTGACCTGTGGAATTCTTCAGTGCCTGTTGCGGAGGGGAATGATCCCCTCCGCTTTTAAATGTGGACCAGATTATATTGATCCCATGTTTCATAGACAGGTGCTTCAGGTTCCATCTGGAAATCTGGACAGCTTTTTTTGTGATAGAAATACGTTGCGTTACCTGCTGGCAGAGAATACGAAGGAAGACAGCATAGCAGTTATTGAAGGAGCGATGGGCTATTATGATGGAATTGGAATGTCGAAGAGAGCCAGCAGTGCCGAGATTGCAAGGATAACAGAAACGCCAGCAATACTGATTCTTAACGGCAGGGGGATGGCAATTTCCATAGAAGCGATGTTGTATGGCTATGCAATGTTTGGCGGGGAGGGCGGAAGGCAGATCAAGGGTGTTATTTTTAATATGATTGCAGAAAGTTTATACAAAGAGGCGGCGACTTTTGCGAGAGAGCTTGGTCTGATTCCTCTGGGTTATGTTCCGCAAAAGGAGGCTATTACTCTGAAAAGCCGCCATCTTGGGTTGGTACTGCCAAAGGAGATCGAAGATCTTCAGAAGAAAATGACTGTACTGGCAGACACGCTGGAGGAGACAGTGGATATTGAGGGAATACTATCACTTGCGGAGAGTGCTCCGCCCATGCATTATTCGGATGTGTGGAGGAAAGTGGAAAGATTGCTTGAGCCTGTGCGGGTCGGGGTTGCCATGGATGAGGCATTTTGTTTTTTGTATCGGGATAATATTGAGTTTTTGCGTCGTGCAGGGTGTGAGATTGTGTATTTTAGCCCTCTGAGGGATAAAGGTCTTCCAAAGAATATGGATCTTTTGCTTCTATGTGGTGGTTATCCTGAGCTGTATGCAAAGGAGCTTTCAGAAAATATAGGGATGCGGAGGGCTGTGTGGAGATGGATGGCAGAGAAGAAGCCGTGTATCGCAGAGTGTGGCGGATTCTTGTATTTACATGAGGAATTGGAGGATGAGGAAGGAAAGAGCTATCCCATGGTTGGTGCGTTGGCTGGGAAGGGCATAGGCAATCAGAAGCTACAAAACTTTGGCTATATAGAATTAAAAGCACAGAGCGATTCTATATTGTGCAGAAAAGATGAGAAGTTGCGTGCACATGAATTTCACTATTGGAGCTGTGAGGATAATGGTAAGACATTCATAGCACAGAAGGCTTCGAATAAGAAAAGCTGGGAGACAGGAGTAGCAGATCAAAGAATGTATGCTGGATTTCCACACTTCTATTATTATGGGGAGCAGAGGAAAATAATGGAGGCTTTACAGTCTCTTGTATGTGGACATAGAGAAATAAATTCGTAATGTAATATGCATCTTTAGAGGAGGGAAGGGTTTCCCTCCTTGATTTATTCTTTCTTTCGTGCAAGAAATTCTTTTAATACTAAGTTAATATACTGGGAAAATGAGCGGTCGTCTGCCTCAGCGAGCTTTTTTAACTGTTCGATCACATCCGCATCGAGTGTGATGCTGACCTTTGTTTTTAATGGCTTCATTAGCATACTCCTTTTTCGTATAATATAACATTTTGTCGGTTTTAATATTGACTTGTCGTCTAAAGTAGGATAAAGTATTACGAAGTAGTATATTATACAACAGAAAAAGACAGGAGACAGGTTATGAATTATATTTCTATCTATTTTTATCTATTTGTAGGGATATTGCTTGTTGTGTACTATATCCTCCCGAAGAGATATCGGTGGTTTGTACTTCTTGCAGGAAGTATGGTGTTTTATTATAGGCTTTCTGAAAAGGGATTTAAGATGTTTGTGGTAACTATATTGCTAAGTTATAGCATGGGGTATTTGCTTGATTATATGCATAATACGGGAAAATCCATGATAAAGTGCCGTATTGCATTGGCAGGCTGTCTGGCTATTATTGCTCTTCCCTTGATAGTGACAAAGGAGGGGGATTTTGTTCTTCAATCTCTTCTGCACGGGAGAACATACTCGTGGATAGTGCCAGTCGGTCTGTCTTTTTATACATTGCAGATCGTATCCTATCTTGTGGATGTCAGCAGAGGCAAAGTGAGAGCACAGAAAAATCTAGGAAAATACGCATTGTTTGTCTCTTTTTTTCCACAGATTATACAGGGGCCAATTCCGCGATATGAACAGATGAATCCGCAATTATTTGAAGGGCACAGTTTTAAGGAGGAAAGCTTCTTAAAAGGCGTGCAGATGATAGTGTGGGGATTTTTTCTAAAGCTGATGATTGCTGATAAAGCATCTATAGTGGTGAATACTATTTTTCTAGGATGGGAGGCATATCGAGGAGGATATGTGCTGGTGGCTGGGATCTTGTACAGCATTCAGCTCTATGCGGACTTTCTGTCCTGTCTCTGTCTTGCAAAAGGAGTGGCGGAGCTTTTTGACATTCATCTTGGGGAGAATTTTCAACAACCTTATATGTCGCGGTCCATCAAGGAGTTTTGGGGAAGATGGCATATTTCTTTAAGTTCATGGCTGAAAGATTACATCTATATTCCTCTGGGTGGCAACCGAAAGGGAAGATGGAGAAAATATATTCATCTTATTATTACCTTTTCAATAAGTGGTATGTGGCATGGCGCTGGGTACAAATATATTTTCTGGGGACTTATGCATGCTTTTTATCAAGTGTGCGGAGAGCTTACAAGGAACAGTAGAGATAAGATATTTTGTTGGTTAGGCATCGGGACAGAGGGACGAATAAGAGAGTATATCAGATGTATATCAACATGTTTTTTTGTAATGCTTGCATGGGTTATATTCCGCGCAGGCAGTCTGCGGATAGGTCTTTCTATGCTGTATAGTATGGTGACAGTATATAATCCTTGGATTTTTTTTGATGATTCTTTGTTGACCTTAGGGTTGTCTTGGAAAGAATGGGGTGTGCTGCTTGTATCAGTGTGGTTGCTTTATAAGGTGGAGCATATACAGAGAGTGTGTTGTGTTCGTGAGAAGATATTAAGACAGCCAAGAGTGATACGCTGGGGAATCTACCTTGGAGCAGTTGCTGTTATTATGATATTTGGAACGTATGGCTATGGTTTTGATGCCAGTGATTTTATCTACGGAGGTTTTTAGGGAGGGGAGAGTATGAAGGCAGAATGGAAAGAGAGGATTAAGAAACATGTGACAGTTGCTGTGAGGGCAGTACTGTTTTTATGTCTATTTTTCTTAATGATATACGTCGTTAATCGAACACTGACACCTAATTATCTATATAGCTCGACCAATCCCATGACAGAGACTTATCGGGGATTTTATAATATGAAGAAAAATACGATAGATGTGTTATTTTTGGGTAGCAGTCATACAGCATCAGGGTTTAATCCACAAGATCTCTATAATGAATATGGTATTAGAGGTTATAATCTTGGCAGCAATTCTCAGAATTTGTGGGTGTCCTATTATTGGCTTAGGGAGGCATTGCAGTATCAGTCTCCGAAGGTTGTGGTTCTGGATTGCTATATGCTGTTTATAGATGAAAAGAAAAATGAGGGCAGCTCGCGTCTGGCTCTTGATGATATGAGATGGGGAGCAGTGAAGCGGGAGGCGGTAGAGCAGATCTGTGATTTGGATGATAGCCAGTCAAAGCTTTCTTATCTTTTTCGCAATATACGATTTCATACCAGATGGATGGGGTTAAACGAGACGGATTTTATGTGGGCAGATATAGCTGCACCGCCAGAATTAAAGGGATTTTGGTTATATAGAGGGATCTGTGGATATCCTGACTATATTCCGTTGACTATACAGGAAACAGGCAGGGATCTGTTTATTCCAGAGGCAGAGAGATATCTGGAGCGAATTACAGCGCTGTGCCGCGAGAGAGGGATAGAGCTGATTTTGGTAAAAGCGCCGACACTTGCGCAGACGGTGGAGCGGCATAACGCAATTGCAGATTATGCGAGTGTACATCATTTAAAGTTTTTGGATTATAATGTTGAAGAACTCTATCATTCAATGGAATTTAATTATGCGCAAGACATGAATGATAGCAGTACAGATGGAAACAGAAATGCACATGCCAATCCCTCTGGCGCGAAGAAGCTCACAATGTATCTTGGTAGTGTATTGAACGAACAATGTGGATTAACTGCCCAGAAGGATGAACAGTGGGAGCAGACACGTGAATTTAATAATGGAGTTTGGAAGGATTTTAAGCTTCATAATGAGACAGATATAAAATCCTATCTTTCTATGTTGGGAGATAAACGGTACACGATATTTATTGCAGCAAAGGATGACGCAGCGTCGTCACTCAATGAGGAATGTAAGGAGCTTCTGCGTGTTCTTGGACTGCGCGCAGACTGGAGTGATGCCTATCGAAAGAGCTATTTTGCCGTGATAGAGAGGCAGAAGGTGCTTGCTGAGCAGATGGCGGGAGAGAGGATCGAGAGAATGGGTTCATTTCGGGGAGGTTCCGTGATATATAAAGTGGTCAGTGCAGGGATGGAGTGCGGCAATGATTGCTCGATTCAGATCAATAGGGGAGAGTTGGCAAAGAGATCAAGAGGATTAAATATAGTTGTCTATAGTAATGATATAAAAGCTGTAGTTGACTCTGTCTGCTTTGATACCTGTGCTCCAGAACTGACAGCAGTGCGGTGAAGTAGTTTTTTGTGAATGTTATTTTTTTTTATTAAAAATTTGTTGTATCATTTTCTGGAAAGGTCCGCCCGGCGAACTGCCTGTGGTCCTCCGTCGCCCCGCTCCCGCTTAGTGAAAAACGCAGCGGACGCTAAGCTCGAAACTACCCTCGCTAACCGCCGGCGTTTTTCAATAGGTTCCTTGAGGACCACAGGCAGTTCGCCGGGCTACTTTTATCTGTAAGATAAAACACGTTGTTTTTCTGTTTGTGTAGGATTGATAGATCGTTTCTATTGTCTCTTTTTAGAGATCTATAAATACAAATGAAGTGAAAACACCGTTTCTGCACTTAATTTGACCCACAAGTCAAAATACAGGTAATTCTGCATAAAATTAAGTGAGCTTTTCTGCTCATAATTCTACTTACATTGATTATAGACGAAATAAAATTAGCTTGAGTGCTTGCAGCGGGGGTTTGATCCTTGCGGCAGTCGCCATATGACTGCAAACAGTCACTTGGCTCATTGTTCGCGAGAATAAAAATAGACATGGAACTGTAAATATATGCAGAATCACAGTGCATCTGGAACATCTAGTAAAGTAGTATAGCCCGTCCGCTGTTTTCCTCAAGGAACCTATTGAAAAACGTCGGTACTTAGCGAGGTATTTCACGAGCTTAGTATCCGTTACGTTTTTCACTAAGCGGGAGCGGGGTGACGGAGGAAAACAGCGGACGGGCTATACGGCCCCTTTTTAAAAATGAAAAAAATTATTCTACAAAAAATAATGATTATGCAATAGTCAAAATTCCGGTAATAGAAAGTAAATCTGTAAATTACTTTATAGTTTTTGCCCACTGGCTGTGTTATACTGAACATATCAAAAAAAGCAGGATCAGTGCCAGTGAATACAGCAGGCAGAATGGAGGATTTATGGTTAAAAAACGTTATGCACAGGTAGGAACAGGAAGCAGAGCTAGGATGTATTATGAGGCGATCTGTTCAACCTTTAAGGACACGTGTGATATTGTAGGCTTCTGTGACTTAAGCCAGACAAGAATGAACTATGCAAACAGTGTGATTGAGAAAGAGCACGGACATGCACCAGTGCCAACCTATCATTATACTGAATTTGATAAGATGATAGATGAGACAAAGCCGGATGTGGTGATTGTGACTTCTGTGGACCGCACACATCATGAATATATTATTCGTGCAATGAGAAAGGGCTGTGATGTTATCACTGAGAAGCCTATGACGATCGATGAGGAAAAGGCACAGCAGATTATTGATGTACAGAAGGAGACTGGAAAACATCTGCGCGTCACCTTTAATTATCGCTATGCTCCGACAAACACAAAGATCCGTGAGCTTATCATGGATGGAACCATCGGCGAGGTATTTTCTGTACACTTTGAGTGGCTGTTAAATACAAAGCATGGTGCTGATTATTATAGAAGATGGCACAGAAGTAAGACAAACAGTGGTGGACTGCTGGTACACAAGTCCACACATCATTTTGATCTGGTTAATTTCTGGCTTGGCACCCGACCAGAGAAAGTGTTTGCATTTGGCGCGAGAAATTTCTATGGAAAGGAAAATGCAGAGCGCCGTGGCGTGAAGGAATTTTATTATAGATGTCATGGCAGTGAGGCGGCAAAGAATGATCCGTTTGCGATCGATCTGGAGGCAAATCCAGTGCTGAAAGCTCTCTATCTTGATGCGGAGGCAGACAGCGGATACATTCGTGATAGAAGTGTGTTCGGAGATGATATCACCATAGAGGATACTATGAGCGTGGTGGTAAAATATGAGAGTGGAGCACAATTAAGCTATTCTTTAAATTCTTATATGCCATGGGAAGGATTTATTGTATCATTTAACGGATCAAAGGGAAGAATAGAATATAGGGTAGTGGAGAATGCTTATATTAACGGTGGCGGAGATAAATCAGAGGAAGGTGCTCAGAAGGGCAAGGAGATTATGGTGTGTCCGATGTTTGGAAAGCCTTACCACGTAGATGTAGAGCAGGGTGTCGGCGGACATGGCGGCGGAGATAAGGTTCTTTTAAATGATATATTCGGAACGCCAGATTATGATAGATTTGAGCGCGCAGCATCTCATGTGGATGGTGCGATGTCTATACTGACAGGTGTGGCTGCAAATAAATCGATCGCGTCAGGAGAACCGGTAAGCATTAAGGATTTAATTGAGTTATAAGAACGGCGGCAACTTCAAAGTGCTGGATAAAAGCAAAAGCTTGTGCTATACTGATGATAATAAGGCTATGTATCAAATGGTACATAGCCTTTGTTGACCTTAGTCAGCAGAGTGGGTGTCTGATTTTTCATAATGTTTTTCGTTGTGATTGATTAAGAAAAGACAGTATGTGCAGGTGTACGACATTGGAAAGGATGTGCAAAATGCAGGAATGGAAGCAATATCTGCCAGAGTTTAGAGAAAAAACAAAGGCATTTTATGCAGGAGAGATGAAAAAGGCAGAATATAAGGGTTTTTCGGGTTTTTACGGGAGCTATGCCCAGAGGAGCGGAAAGGCGAGCATGTTGCGTCTGCGGACTCCGGCGGGCTGTGTGTCCAAGGAAAGGCTTGCAGCCATAGCAGAGATAATTAGGCGTTATCAGGTGGATAAGGTTCATTTTACTACCTGTCAGACAATTCAGCTTCATAATCTGGCACCAGATAAAGTGGCAGATGTGATAGAAGCAGCGTTGGATGCTGGAATAGTGACTCTGGGAGGCGGAGGCGATTATCCAAGAAATGTGATGTGTTCTCCATTATCAGGAGTGGAGAAACAAGAATATTTTGACGTGAGGCCATGGGCAGATGCAGCGAGTGATTATCTTATTACTCTTATCAAGGCAGAAAAGATGCCAAGGAAGCTTAAGGTAGGATTTTCCAATTCTCCTGCGAATATACCGCATGTTACCTACCGAGATCTGGGTTTTGCGGCGAATAAGGATGGGACGTTTGATGTATACAGTGCAGGAGGTCTTGGAAACAATGCGCGTTTTGGCGTAAAGGTAGCCGAGAAGATTATGCCAGAGATGATCTTGTATTATATTAAGGCGATGTGGTTGACCTTTCGGGCTTATGGAAATTATGAGAACAGGGGGAGAGCGCGCACACGCTATATGCAGGATACTCTTGGTGGACCAGAGAAATACGCGGAGGCTTACCAAGCAAAATTAAAGGAAGTGATGGATTCTGGCGAAGATCTTAAGGTTCAGATTAAGCCTTATCTTATTGACAAGAAGGGAGATGGAGGCACAATAAAATCTTCCCGCATTATAGAACAAAAGCAGGAAGGATTGTACACCGTTGTATGGCATCCAATAGGTGGGCAGCCAAAGGCGGAGGATCTCTGTATTCTCAGTGATACCATGAAGGAGATGGAGGAGGTGGAACTTCGTCTATCCCCCGATGAGACAGCATATATTGTGAATCTAACCAGCAAAGAGGCAGAGAAGATACTTGCAGTGACAACAGACAGCGCAGAAAATGAATTTGAGACCACAGTAAGCTGTATTGGCGCGGGTATCTGCCAGATTGGTCTGAGAGATTCTCAGGGGTTGCTCAGAGCCTGTGTGGAAGCAGCAAGAGAGGCAAAGCTTCCTGATAATGCCCTGCCAAAGATGCATATCTCTGGCTGTCCATCCTCCTGCGGCACGCATCAGACAGGGGAGATGGGGTTTCGCGGTGCAGTAAAGCAGGTTGATGGTAAGCCTCAGCCAGCATTTATCCTGTTTGTAAATGGTGAGGAGCGTCAGGGACAGGAGCGCATGGGAGAGGAGATGGGGACCATATTAGAGACAGATGTTCCCAAATTTATAGTAAAGCTGGGGCGATATGTGGCAGAGCAGGGGATAAGCTTCTCAGAGTGGAAGAAACAAGATCCTGAGGGAATTGCTAAAATAGCAGAGGAATATCTTGGGTAATATGTGATCTTGAGAAATTATAATATGTATTAAGAACACCATGTCCAAAACAAACAGATATGGTTTGGATATTGTTATCCATTTCAGAATCTAAAATTGCTTGACAAATGAAGAGATATGGCATAAAATATAGCATAATATAAGTGATGAAGAGGGATAGTACAGATATTTCCGACCTGACAGAGAGGAGTATATGGTGGAAAGCTCCGGTGCTGGAATTTCTGGAACCTGCCTTGGAGCTTCTGTGTGAAAACGCAGCGTGACCGGCGTTATACGGGATAAGAGAGAACCATGTCATATGGTTAAATAGGGTGGTACCGCCGAGTCCTTCGGTCCCTTGTGAGGGAAGGAGGACTTTTTTGTGTGCAGAGATGCATGAGAGGTAAGTGATTATTCTACCTGTGTCCGCGCGAGGGAAGGAGATAGTTTCCTGAACAGAGGTCCTCTTAGATCCCAAAATCATAGAAAAGGAGAGAAAGAGATGGCACAAGAAAAAAAACTGGTGGAAGCGATCACTTCCATGGAAGAGGATTTTGCTCAATGGTATACCGATGTGGTGAAAAAGGCAGAACTTATTGAATATTCCAGCGTTAGAGGCTGTATGATTCTAAGGCCGAACGGTTATGCGATCTGGGAAAATATTCAAAAGCAGCTCGATGCAAGATTTAAGGAAACAGGTGTTGAGAATGTCTATATGCCTATGTTTATTCCTGAGAGTCTGCTTCAGAGGGAGAAAGATCACGTGGAAGGTTTTGCGCCGGAGGTGGCGTGGGTGACGTATGGCGGCGGGCAGGAGCTCACAGAAAGGCTGTGTGTGAGACCTACATCAGAGACATTATTCTGTGAGATGTATGCCAATATCGTGCAGTCTTATCGAGATTTGCCGAAGTTATATAATCAGTGGTGCTCCGTGGTGCGCTGGGAGAAGACGACAAGACCGTTTTTGAGAAGCACGGAGTTTTTGTGGCAGGAGGGACATACCGTTCATGCAACCGCCGAAGAGGCACAGGAGAGGACAGAGCAGATGCTGAATGTCTATGCTGATTTCTGCGAGGAAGTACTTGCCATTCCGATGATCAAGGGCAGAAAGACAGATAAAGAGAAATTTGCAGGAGCGGAGGCGACCTATACGATAGAGGCGATGATGCATGACGGCAAGGCGCTGCAGTCCGGCACCAGCCATAATTTTGGGGATGGCTTTGCGAGAGCTTTTGGAATCCAATATACAGATAAGGATAATCAACTGAAATATGTCCACCAGACCTCTTGGGGAATGTCCACGCGTATTATTGGTGCGATCATTATGGTACATGGTGATAACAGCGGTCTGGTGCTTCCTCCGAAGATCGCGCCGGTTCAGGTAATGGTGATGCCGATAGCCCAGCACAAGGAGGGGGTATTGGAAAAGGCGTATGAGCTTCGAGAGCGATTAGCTACAAATTTCCGCGTGAAGGTGGATGATACAGATAAGAGTCCGGGCTGGAAATTCAGTGAGCAGGAGATGAGGGGAATACCAGTTCGTGTTGAAATTGGACCAAAGGATATAGAGGCGAATCAGGCTGTGGTGGTGCGCCGTGATACAAGGGAGAAGATTACAATATCCTTGGATGCATTGGAGACAAAGCTTTCTGAGATTCTTGCTCTGATGCAGAGAGAGATGCTAGAGCGCGCGAGGGTGCATCGAGATGCACATACTTATACTGCTCTGGATTATGAGGAATTTAAAGATGCGGTGGCAAATAAGCCGGGATTTATCAAGGCAATGTGGTGCGGGGAGGAAGCATGTGAATTAAAGATTAAGGAAGATACGACAGCGACTTCGCGCTGTATGCCGTTTGAACAAGAGGCGTTATCCGCGCATTGTGTCTGCTGCGGAAAACCGGCTAAGACATTAGTGTATTGGGGAAAGGCGTATTAAGTGTGGAAAGAGGGGGTAATTATGAGCACAGAGCTTGGGCGGTTCAGAAAATGGGTGGAGGAAAGTGATAATATCGTGTTTTTTGGCGGTGCAGGTGTATCGACAGAGAGCAATATCCCAGACTTTAGAAGTGCGGATGGATTATACAATCAGGAGTATGAGTATCCCCCGGAGCAGATTTTAAGTCACAGCTTTTATATTCGCAATTCTCAGGAGTTTTATCGCTTTTATCGCAACAAGATGTTGTTTCTTGATGCAGAGCCTAATAAAGCACATTGTGTGCTCGCAGAGCTGGAGCGTAAGGGAAAGCTGAAAGCTGTGATCACACAGAACATTGATGGACTTCATCAGAAGGCTGGAAGTGAGAGGGTGCTTGAGCTTCATGGTTCTGTGCACAGAAATTATTGTGAGCATTGTGGAAAATTCTATACGGCGGAGGATATTCTAAGTTTGGACGGAGTGCCGCACTGCACCTGTGGTGGCAGAATTAAGCCAGATGTCGTTCTATATGAGGAAGGGCTTGACAATGATATATTGGCTAAAGCTGTGTATTATATAAGCCATGCAGATATGTTGATAGTGGGTGGAACTTCTCTGACAGTATATCCAGCGGCTGGACTTGTTGATTATTACCAAGGTAAAAAGCTGGTTCTTATCAACAAATCCGAGACAGCTAAGAAGGCAGACCTTGTGATAAAGGATAGTATCGGTAAGGTATTTGAGAGCCTTTTATTGGAAGAGCATATGGATCAGTAGTCGTCCGATGCAGTAAAGAATGAATAAATGCACTGGATAAAAGAGGTAGAAGAGGTATTTTGCCTGTCTGCCTCTTTGTCCATTGTACAAGTGAATGGGAAGAAGAGCAATGACACCAGTAATTTCTAGTGGGCTGCATATAAGTAGTATAAGCATGGTGGTGATGTCGCGCAGAATCGGGCGATTTCTAAAAAGATAGAAAAGAACGATCACAAAGACGCCAAATGCATCATAGTCCGTGCGGAGTATACGGGCAAGTCCTGCTCCTACAACAACACATAGGACGCGTCCAACACCATTTTTGATACCAGTGCCCTCAAATTTTTTCAGCCCGATCAGCACAAGCAGACCTATAAAAAGAGTGAAAAAGACATTCTGATGACCTAGAAAGAAGGGCTCTTTGAAAAATGCAAGATCGAAGGGAATTTCTGATAGGAAACAGAATAAACCCAGCCGAATAGCATATTTTTTTACATCTCTTGTGTGGACGAAGCCTTCTACAAGAAGAAAACAAAAGATAGGAAATGCAATGCGGCCAATAAGCCGCAGAACAAGATCAATGGTGCTTATCATGATATAGGAGCGTTCACTGCGCTGGAAGAAGTAGGTAAAGAGCATGGAATCCTCAAGAACTGCAGCGCCAATATGGTCAATAAACATTGTGACGATGGCAATTAGCTTGAGTGTGCTGCCTGATATTCCCTTTTGGGGCCGAGGAGGTTCCATTATAAAAGTATTTGTAGACATAATAATATCCTCTTTTCTATTATTTCGTTTCTCTCGGTTTACAACGTGTTTGAATAGTATTTCCGCTATCTGTATATCTAACAGCGTCCAATTCCAAATACATGAAAACAGATTATCTCCTATCATATCGTAAAATAAATAAGTGTGCAAGCATTTACTGTTTAAAGTATTTTAAATGTCTTGAGGATACAGGGCAGGTGTCACCGTTTGTCATATGAATTTCCAGCCGTGCAAAATCCACAGAGGTAATATGCTGTGTATTGACCAGACATCTGCGGTGTGACTGAAGGAAATGGCAATCTGCCTGTTCTGTCAGTGATTTGATGCTGCTGTAAAATTCTGTTGTCTGAGTCATGGTGTGGGCGATAATGCGGTGGGAGGATGGAGAGGTCTCGAAGTAGAGAACTGTGTCCATCGGCAGCGTGACAAGCTGACTTCCCACCTTAAATCGAAAAAGTTTATGTGCCGTGTTGGTCTGGGCGGTGTAGAGCTCATTTGCCTTTTTCAGACAGTCGGCGATAGATTCGGCGAGCTTCTGAACATCATTTTTCATAATAAAATCCATGACCTCCAGCTTATACTGAAAGGTGAGTTTCCATGCATTGATATGGTTGGTCATAAATACAATAAAACCGCGCGGATCGAGCTTGCGTATCTCGGAGGAGAGTGCGATAACATCCATATCAGAATGTAATACTATATCAAGAAAATAAACGGCGGTGGAAGGAGTCTGTCTGAGAAATTCAAGTAATTTGTGAGGGTCGTCAGAGGCAAGTGCAAGCTCCATATCATATTCTTCAATGCAGATGACTTTTGTGATAATATCAATGATTCGCTGCCGTTCTGGCAGATTATCTTCACATACATAGATTTTTAGCATGGCGGTCCTTTCTTAATTACTAGATAGAAGTCTTCTGATAGACATCCTGATTTTCACTGGTATATAAAGATAAGCATTAAATCAGAGAGACAGAACAGGAGAAGGAGGCAAAGCAGAGTAGCTTTATAGAAAAACACAAGAAGAATCAAAAACCGGAAGAAGACCATATTAGTAAAAGCAAAAAATAATATTTTGACGGTTAAAAAATAGATGGTTCTTGTATTTATCATAATTAATCTCATTCTTATTTTAACGTTCAGGAATAAAAATCATACGTTCACGACAAAAGTGTGTTAATTGAGAGAAATTATGTTAAGATAATTTTAAGGCTTGAGAGTGCAACAGAGGTTAAAACTCCATATTTTCCATTAAAAATCTTATACCTTACCTCTGTTGTCTTTCAGGTCATTAATCCCTATAACGTAGTATAACATAATTTAACTCTGGGGTAAAGGAGCAAGAATAAACACTATGGTGAGCAAAGATGCACAATCTTTGTTTTTTTTATGTGCAGGGGCATGCGGAGAGATTAGCAGCGCAAGCTGCACAAGCCTCGCTTGACGAGTAGGGGAAAGGTCATGCTCTTCACTCGATGGCACTATGTGACTATACTATAAAGGCAGAATACGGGACGCGTGGCAAGTGAGAGAACAAAGTAGTTTCCCTTTTGATTATATGAAACAACAAAGATATCCACATAGTTATCAACAAAATGTTGAAAACTATGTGGATATAATGTTATTATCTGAATCTTCAGAATAAATAGTTACTTGATGTTGGGATGTGAGTTTTATTTATCTGCTGCACCGACTTCTGTGATAGATTTTACCAGACCAGCCATTCCCTGAATCTCAGAAGGGATAATGATCTTAGTGGCCTTTCCATCAGCAGCCTTCGCAAATGCTTCAAGACTCTTAAGCTGTATAACGGCATCGTTTGGAGCAGCTTCTTTGATAAAGCGAATACCTTCTGCGGTAGCCATCTGAACAGCCTTGATCGCCTCTGCCTGACCTTCTGCCTCGCGGATGGTTGCCTCTTTTTTCGCTTCTGCGCGGAGAATAGCAGCCTCCTTCTCAGCCTCAGCATCCAAAATGGCGGATGCCTTGTGACCTTCTGCCACCAGAATAGTGGATTTCTTCTCACCTTCTGCGCGGAGGATAGATTCACGGCGCTCACGCTCTGCCTTCATCTGTTTCTCCATCGCATCCTGAATAGCAGCAGGAGGGATAATGTTTTTAAGCTCTACACGTGTCACCTTAATACCCCAAGGGTCTGTCGCAATATCCAAGGAAGAGCGCATTTTTGCATTGATGATCTCTCTGGAAGTCAAAGTCTGATCCAACTCCAATTCACCGATGATATTACGAAGAGTGGTGGAGGTCAGATTCTCAATAGCCATAATAGGATTCTCAACACCATAGGAGAAAAGCTTAGGATCGGTGATCTGGAAAAATACTACTGTGTCAATTCTCATAGTAACATTATCTTTTGTGATAACCGGCTGCGGAGCAAAGTCTGCGACCTGTTCTTTTAAGATAACCTTTTTGGCTACACGGTCGATAAACGGAATCTTAAAGTGAACGCCCACGGACCATGTATCCTGATAGCCTCCCAGACGCTCAACGACATAGGCATGTGCCTGAGGTACAATCTTTACACAAGATGCTAATAAGAGTAGCAAAAATACAATAAATACAATGGCGGCTATGGTGCCGGTTGCGATATTAATAGATGCTGATGACATAATAGTTCCCCCTTTTTATTTGATAGGTTTAAATAAATTACATTTGTTTCTCCACAATTAACTTTACGCCGCGGATTTCTTTGACAAAAACCTGCTCGCCCGGCTCGATAATGACGGAGTCATCGGCAGAGACAGCAGTCCATTCCATCCCATTTAAGATGGCGGAGCCATAACCTTCTGCATTATTGATAGTGGAAGTTACTTTGGCAGTGTGACCAACCAGCTCCTCCACATTAGTCTTGACAAAGTGCTTACTTGCATATTTTTGAGCAAGTGGCTTAGTAAAGAACAGAAGGATAAGCGAGATAATGACAAATATCGTAAACTGAAGAGCAAACCCCAATCCCAGCAAGGCGAAAAGATAGGCAACACCTGCGCCGACAGCGAACCAGATGGTAGTTAGGTTCAAGGTGACAGCTTCGATAATAATTAATACGATAAAAGCAATAAGCCAGCCGATAGTTTCCATATAATCCCCTCCTTTATTAGTATACCCACAGTATAACATATTTGGTGGTATAAAATATGAGAATGTCATAAAAGGGGGAGGTTTTTGTAATAACTTCGGATAGAGCATATTTATATCACAGAGTACAAGATAATGCGCAGATAAAAAGTGTTTTCATCCCATATCGTCTCCATACTTCCAAGATTATTTCCCAGCAACTCCTTCATCACAGATAACCCATAACCATGGTGTGAGGTATTTTCTTTACGTGTGAGAAGATTTCCCTTGTCGTCGGACAGAATGGTTCCATCATAAGGATTTCTGATCTCGATAAATAGATTTTTCTTTTCAATCTGCATGGAGATGGAGATACAACGCTTTTCCTCTGCAACGTGCAAAGCTGCCTCAACCGCATTATCGAGTGCATTGCCAAGAAGTCCACATAGACGAATATCATTTGTGTCGAGCTTGGTTGGTATATTAAGATTTAATTGATACTGAATATGGGCGTCCTCTGTCGATGCGATGCGGTTGTTGATAACTGCGTCGACAACCATATTTCCTGTGCGCGCCTGAAGTCTTGCTGGTTCTGTCTTGTACATTTGAGGCAGACATTGGAGAATACCATTGAGGTCCTCTTTTCGAGCGAGAGTTTCAAGGAGGATATAGTTATTTTTAAGTTCATGTCTCATGCGCCGAAATTCTTGCTGGCTGCGTGAGATCTCTTGATATTGCTTGGCATAATAATCAAGTTGGCGGTTATAGAGGGCCTCCTTTATCCCTGCATCTGTTTTTTCCTGCAGTTTATCAAATATATTAAAAATAACTGCACTGCACAGCAGGACAAGGGCGATAATGGTAGCAGACAGGATGCGCAGGGCGATGGTGCCTGTCAGTACATAGTAGAATAGCAGGTTGAGTGCTATCCAGAGGGCAGCCCATGCCGTCAGAAAGATAGGGCGCTTTCTGCGCTGATGTGGCAGAAGTAGGGAAGAATAGCCATAGCCCCAGAATAGATGAAAAAAATTGATAATCAGAAGGAGAAGAATTTCTTGTACATTCATATCTAATCTTCCTTTCTGAAATAATGCCAAAATTCATTTCTCAGCTTGGGGCGGTTTTTTTCGCTGATATTTAGTATTGTTCCGTCTGTGAGCGCGAGCCGTTCATATTGGAAAGATGCTACATTATCAATATTAACCAGATAGGCCTTGTGTATTCGTGCAAAAGGAAAGTCCTTAAGGCTTTCTTCTACGTGATTGAGCTTATCGTAAAATTCATAGGTTGTTTTCTGGGTGTGCAGAATCACCTTTCTCCCGGCACTCTCAAAATATAGGATGTCCTTGCAGAGGACCTTAGATAGATTTTTGCCACTTCGAAAGCAAAAATAATTATTCTGCATGGCAAGAATACGTTTTTGTGCCTGAAGAAATATAGACAGAAAATCTTCATATGCGACAGGCTTTTTTAAAAAGCGAAAGGGCTCCGCCTCAAAAAGCTGGCGCAGGTATTCCTCATGGCTTGAGATATATACAATCAGGACGTGATAGTCCTGTTCTCGAATCGCTCTGGCAGTTTCGATCCCATCCATTCCGTTCATCTCGATATCAAGGAATATAAGATCATAACAGTTTCCATTCTGATAATCCTGTACCAGAGTGCTGCCGGACAGGAATATACTGCTTTCCAGAGAGAGATGGTATTCCTCGGCAATTTGGTCCAGATAAGTTTGTATGGTTCCGGTAAATGCTGGATTATCGTCGCATATGGCTATTTTTATCATAATATGGACTCCTTTATAGAAAATAGGCAGTGATAGCATAAGTATACGTAAAAAAAACGGGATTATCAAGTGCAGAAATGAATCTTATCTTGTTTTATTACCATTTTGGTGTTATGATGGAGTATAGGGTATACTCTGGATAGCTACTGTGCTGTAGCGGAATTGAGGGGGATATGAATAAGAAAATTAAGCTTAGAGGACAGTTAAAGACCTATATGCTGTGGCCAATCTGGCTGACAGTGCTTTTGTTGGCGGCTACACTGTTGATGATAAGGATAAATCTACAATGCAGTATTATAATGATAGGTATCACATTTTTATATTTTGTTATTTCTGTTGTAATGTATCTGAAGAACAAGCCGGGGATAATGAACGAGCTCGTTTCCTTTGCAACAGAGTACGCACAGGTGCAGAAGCAGTTTCTGTATAATCTTGAGATTCCCTATGGGCTCTTGGATGAGCAGGGAAGGCTTTTGTGGGCGAACGAGAAGCTGATGGAGGTTCTGCTCCGCACAAAATATAAGAAAAAGATGATTACCTCGTTTTTCCCGGAGGTGAAAAAGTCCTTCTTTCAGTCGGGTGAGGAGGAGCTTTCCGTCGAGGCAGTCTATGACGAGAGGAATTACAGGCTGATGCTGCGCAAGATCGCGATGAGTGATGTGGTGGAGGACAGCGAGATTGTGGAATACCCGGAGGAGGGAATCTGCCTGATTGCTTTTTATATGGTAGATGAGACGACGATCAAGCATTATATGAAGGAGAATGAGGATCAGAAGCTGATATCAGGGCTTATCTATATTGACAATTACGATGAGGCACTTGACAGTGTGGAGAGTGTGCGCCGCTCGTTGCTTGTTGCGTTGATAGACAGAAAGATCAATAAATATGTCAGTGATATTGATGGTATTGTCCGAAAGATTGAAAAGGATAAGTATTTTATAGTATTTCAGAATAAATATTTGAAGGGACTAAGGGAGAATCGCTTTTCTATTCTTGCTGAGGTGAAGAATGTTAATATAGGTAATGAGATGGCTGTCACTTTAAGCATTGGCTTGGGTGTCAATGCGAAGGGGTATGCAGAGGCATGTGAATATGCCCGCATTGCGATGGATCTGGCGCTTGGCAGGGGTGGTGATCAGGCAGTTATCAAGGATGGAGAGAATATCTATTATTATGGCGGAAAGTCACAATCTGTCGAGAAGAATACCCGTGTGAAGGCTAGGGTGAAGGCACATGCACTCAGGGAGATTTTTGAAAATAATGACAAGGTGCTTGTTATGGGGCATAAGATTGGTGATGCAGATGCATTTGGCTCTGCCATCGGTATCTATCGAGCGGCGAAATCCATGGCAAAAAAGAGTCATATTGTCGCCAATGTGATCACCTCCTCCGTAAAGCCAATGCTTGAGAGTTTTTCTAATAATCCTGATTATGAGGAGGATATGTTTATTGGTATTAATGAGGCGATTGAGCGCGTGGATGAGAACACGGTGGTTGTGGTTGTGGATGTCAATCGTCCAAGCTATACCGAATGTGAGGATCTGTTGCGCATTGCAAAGACGATTGTGGTGATTGATCATCACAGGCAGGGCAGCGAAGTGATAGACAATGCTGTTTTATCCTATGTGGAGCCGTATGCTTCCTCTGCGAGTGAGATGGTGGCGGAGATCCTGCAGTATATTGGGGATAATATTAAGATGAAGCCAATAGAGGCAGATGCGCTCTATGCTGGTATTGTGATAGATACACAGAATTTTGTAAATAAGACAGGTGTGCGCACATTTGAGGCTGCCGCCTTCTTGAGAAGAAATGGGGCTGATGTTGTCCGGGTGAGAAAGATGTTCCGAGATAATATGCAGGATCATATGGCAAAGGCAGAGGCAGTTCACCATGCAGAATTGTTCGAGGAATCCTTTGCTGTGTCAATCAGTCCAGCGACCGGGCTTGACAGTCCCACTATCGTGGCTGCACAGGCAGCAAATGATTTGTTAAGCATTAATGGTATAAAGGCATCTTTTGTTCTGACGGATTATAATAATAAGATCTATATCAGCGCGCGTTCTATCGATGAGATAAATGTGCAGTTAATTATGGAACAGATGGGTGGAGGCGGACATATGAGCATTGCTGGTGCACAGCTTGAAAATGTGACGCTTGAGGAAGCGAAGGAACAGTTAAAAGAGACAGTAAAACGCATGTTGGCGGAAGGAGATATCTAAAAATGGAAATTATATTATTGGAAGATGTGAAGGCATTGGGAAAGAAAGGTCAGATTGTAAAGGTTAATGACGGCTATGCCAGAAATTATGTGCTGCCGAAGAAGCTGGGCGTAGAAGCTACCACTAAGAATCGAAATGATCTGAAGCTTCAGCAGGCAAATGAAGTAAAAAGACAGCAGGAGATCAAACAGGAGGCGGAGGCACTCAAGGCAAAGATAGAGGAGAAGCCAGTTACGGTTGCTATCAGGGCAGGAGAGGGAGGCAGAATATTCGGTTCTGTGTCGACTAAAGAGATCGCCACAGCGACGCTGGCACAATTCGGCTTTGAGGTTGATAAAAAGAAGATGCAGCTTTCCGATCCGATCAAGGCTTTGGGAAATTATATTATTCCAGTGAAACTTCACAAGGAAGTGACAGCGGAGCTTACTGTTCGGGTAGTGGAGGCAAAATAAGAAGATAGACGAATCAAAATGTATTAACAGAGGAGGAATTTGTGCATGGATGAAGCACTTATCAAAAGAGTGCTGCCTCATAGTATAGAAGCAGAGCAGTCTGTGGTAGGTTCCATGTTGATGGATAAGGAAGCAATTCTCACCGCGTCAGAGCTTCTCGTTCCCGAGGATTTCTACGGGCGTCAGTATGGCGTGATGTTCGATGCGATCGTCGAGCTGTACAATGAAGGAAGCCCGGTGGATATGGTGACGGTTCGGGAGAGACTTCGGGAGAAGGAGGTGCCGCCGGAGGTTTCCAGCGTAGAATTTATCCGTGATCTGATCAATGCCGTGCCCTTCTCGATCAATATAAAACAATATGCAGATATTGTGTATGAGAAATCTGTGCTTCGCAAGCTGATAAAGGTGAATGAGGAGATTGAGGGGCTTTGCTATCAGGGCAAGGAACGGTTGGATGTGATTCTGGGTGAGACGGAAAAGAAGGTCTTTCAGCTACTTCAAAGTCGGAACAGTGGAGATTTTGTATCCATTAAGGAGACAGTGATCAAGACGCTTGAGAAGATAGAGCTGGCGTCGAGGACAAAGGGAAATGTCACTGGGATCCCTACAGGCTTTTATGATTTGGATTATATGACAGCGGGCTTGCAGCCTTCCGATTTTATTCTGATAGGAGCGAGACCATCCATGGGAAAAACTGCGCTGGTCCTTAATCTGGCTGAATATATCGCAATCCGAAATAACACTCCAATTGCGATATTTAGCTTGGAGATGTCAAGAGAACAGTTGATGAATCGTATGTTTGCGATGGAGGCGCGCGTAGATCTCCAAAAGCTTCGAACAGGAGATCTGAGTGACACGGATTGGGAGAAGCTGATAGAAAGTGCAGGTGTAATAGGAAAATCAGGGCTTATCATTGATGACACACCGGGAATCTCTATCGGAGAGCTCCGCTCCAAGTGCAGGAAATATAAGCTTGAGCACAATCTTAGCTTAGTGATTATCGACTATCTGCAGCTAATGACAGGAAATGGAAGAACTGGCAGCAGGCAGCAGGAGATATCAGAGATCTCACGTTCATTAAAAGCACTTGCGAGGGAGATCCATGCTCCGGTGATAGCCATCTCTCAGGTGAATCGTGCCTGTGAGACAAGGCCAGATCACAGACCAATGATGTCAGATCTAAGAGAGTCTGGGTCCATAGAACAGGATGCGGACGTGATAATGTTTTTATATCGTGATGAGTATTACAATAAAGATTCCGATAAGAAAGGCATAGCAGAGATAATCATTGCCAAGCAGCGAAATGGATCAATCGGCACGGTAAATCTCGCATGGCTGCCGACATTGACAAAGTTCGCTAATCTTGAAAAATAAAATGATCTATAATCCTTTGCCGCCTCGCTCTCTCATAGAAACTTATAACAGGAGCAAGGTGACAGAGGAAGTTTTTATTCTTTTTCTTCTACATGTTTTCTTTTTTCTTTTGGATTTTCCACACAATAATTCCTATCAGTGCTGCAAGGCTTACTGCGCTGATCAGCAACCCGACATTTAATCCATATGGAGAGTAGGAAAATACGATCTTGTGTGTTCCGGCGGTCACTGGAACAGAGACAAGTGCATCTTTAAATGCCTGAACAGGTACCTTTTTGCCGTCGATCTTCACGGACCATCCTTTTTCATATAGTATGGAGGTGAGAAGAAGCATATCCGATTCAGCAGTTATAGTTCCTTTTATCCGTGTTTCCTTCCAATCTGTGATTTCAAGACCACGCTCGGATAATGTCTGGTGCAGCGTTTTAAAGTTATTTACATTCAGGCTGTAGACATTAGCGTGGATGGAATCTTTACCTGTCGCAGAAAATGCGATGTGGGAGCCAGCAGGGCATCTGCCCAAATCTATAATATAGCGGTTACGTATTCCCGTGTAGGTTTCAGGTTCGCGGAAAGTTGAGCCACTGCCGTCTGTGAAGGTTGCTGCAAAATCTTCCCCGTCCGAAGAAACATAGATATAGAGATAGCTGTCATGTTCGGGGTATATATCAACCGTATTTCCCTTTATTTTATAACTAGCCTGTGAGAATATAGGGGAAACATTGGCGGCGAGATCAGCAAAGCTGTTCTGTACGGCAAATGGGTTATTTGTCCTGTGTGACCATTTATCTTCCAGTGTATCAGGAATCAGAAAACCAAGAGGAAGTGTGTATTGGTTTTTATATAGGTACATGGAATCTTTTTGGGTGTAGAATGTTCGCAGTTCTGTGTCGTCTATAAGTTCTGAGCTGAGAACGTATTTGACAGATAGTAATGCCTCTGTCAGTGGAGTGGAGCCATAGTAAGAGTAGGAGTTTGTGGATTCCTCACAACCCAGACCAGCGAGGAGATCAGCGAAGCCATCATTTGCTGTGGAGGAGAAGATGGATACTCCTTTGTAGTGATGCCATGCGCTGTCATTTTTTGTCCTACGTTTTAGTTTTTCAATTCGATAGAAGGAAGTGTCTTCCTTTGCGACTTGTTTTATTACTGAGGTGACAGCAGCATTGTCTTTGACATAGGCAGTGCGTCCAGTGGTGTTGACACTCGTCACCAACGTGTTGATAAATGCTTCCAGCACAATAAAGAGAAAGAAGATAGAAATAGAGGCAAGCCTCGGTATTCTTCGATCTCGATAGAGCGTCAACGTGATGGCGTACAGGCAGACAAATAACAGACTGACATACACGATGTAATAGGGATAGTCATCGTCTGCCATCAGATGCTCGATGGCCAGAAACAGAACTGTCACAATGCCGACAATACGCACAATATCCTTGGAGGAGTGGCTTCGTAGATTTCGCAGTCCCTCATAGGCCATGGTCAGCAGAAGAAAATTGAAGATAAAGCTCTGTCTGCAAGGTAGGCTGTTGGGGAAGTGAAAGCCATGCCAGATATAATTTAGGATATTGAGATTAAAGCTTATATAAAAGAAAAAAATTAAAGCAAATTTTCCTACTTTTTCCCTAATATTAATCTTTGGATTCAGTGCATAGAGCGGAACGAGCAGAAAAATTAACATGCCGCAGTAGATATTTGGCTCATGGGCAGAGAATATCGCAGGTTCCACAATCATCAGCTGTCTAGATATCATTTCCAGAACAGAAAAGTAGCGTGTTAGATTTTTGGGAAAATTAATATCTCCTGACACAGTTAGGGTTAATGCAAAGTATTCTGGAATCAGCAAAAAAGCACCGATGCCACCTGCTATAAGAGAATAGATAGCAAAGGTTAGGCAGCGCTTGGGCAGATTTTTCCACGATTCCTCACATGCAGCAATCTGAAGCACAAAGTACAGCACACAGAAAATACATATCATAATGGAGATATAGTAGTTGGACAGTATACAGAGTGCGAGGCTGACACAATATAAGATTCCCTTATTTTCCTTTACCAGATATTCCAAGCCAAGAAGCACCAAGGGCAGAAGCCAGATACAATCCAGCCACATAACATTCCAGCTATAGGAGCAGATGTAAGCGGACAGAGAGTAAAATACAGAAAGCCCGGCTACAAGAGGATTGCGGGTGGAAAAGTGTTTGCGGATATAATGGGAAAAAGTGAGACCAGATAAGCCTACCTTCAATATTAAGATCACGCTCATCAGCTCGATCAGATGCTTTTGAGAAAATAGAATCAAAAACCAGTTGATGGGGGTGGCAAGATAGTAGGCATATAGTGCGGTGAAATTCACTCCCATGCCGATGTTCCACGAGTAGGTAAGATTGCCGCCAGTTCTCAGCTTATTTTGAAATTCAGCGAGAAATGGAGCATATTGATGATACATATCGCTGCGCAGAAAGCATTGTTGTCCAAATGGGTAGACGCCCCGCAGGATGTAGATGAGGATCAGTATAGTGACAGGTATAAAAAATGACAGTACATAAATATGTGTGGAATCCTTGGGAAGATTGTCTTTTTGCATGGTGGTGAAGGCTCCTTATTTTCATTTACGAGGATTGTTTCTTTTTAAAGATAAATAGTTTGCTAAATATATAATTTATAACAACAATAAATACATTTGATAATAGTTTTGCCAGAGAGTCATGTATGGTAAGAAGTTCCACGGCAAGTATCATAAAACCAAGATCGCAGAATCCAGAAAATAGCCGACAGCCCACAAAGGCGGGTATTTCCCGGATAAGGATGGATTTATCAAAGCTTTTGCTCTCGAATACATATAATTTATTTGTGATATAGGCAAAGGCGACAGCAAAAATCCATGCGACAATTGTGGATGCCGTGTAGTGGATGCCAAACCATTTGCATAATTCATAGATCACATAATTGACAATGGTGGTCAGAACACCGAAAAACAAATAGGAAATGGTCTCACGATTCAGCAGTTTTTTTAGTGGTTGTGGTAATTTATCAAGCAGAGTTTCCATTTGTCGATCTCTCCTGTTTTCTATTCTTGAAAGAGGATGCTTTGAGTATATAGATGGGTCTGTCTTTGGTCTCCATATATATATGGCCGATGTACTCTCCCAGAATACCGACAGAAAGCTCGATAATACCACCAAGGAACAGCACAGCACACAGTGTGGTGACATAGCCGGGCACAACAATACCAAAAGCAAGTGTCTGTATTAATGTGATAATAATATAGAGAAAGGCGAAGCTAGAGATAACAAATCCCAGAGCAGATACCATGCGCAGCGGTGCTACCGAAAATGCGGTGATGCCGTCGATCGCATACTTAAATAAGCCCCAGAAGCTCCACTTTGTCTTGCCGAGTGTGCGTTCCACATTCTCGTAGGGAAGCCATGCTGTGTCAAAACCGACCCATGAAAAGATCCCTTTGGAGAAGCGCTGTACTTCAGAGAGAGCCAGCACAGCATCCACCATCTGTCTGGACATAATGCGGTAATCCACAGCGCCCTGAACAAGATTAATATCAGTAAGGCGGTTGCTGACGCGGTAAAAGCAGCGGGAAAATGCACTCCGAAGCTTGGACTCTCCCGTGCGTGAGGTGCGCATGGCGGCGCAGCAGTCATACCCTGCCTCAATTTCCTTAAGCATATCTGGGATTAAACGGGGGGGATGCTGCAGATCGGCGTCCATTATAATCACATAATCACTGTCCGCGTAGGTAAGTCCAGCATACATGCCAGCTTCCTTCCCAAAATTGCGCGAGAAGGAAAGAAAATCGACATGTGTATGCATTGCGGAAAGTTCTTTTAAAATAGGCAGAGTTCTGTCACTGCTCCCGTCGTCGACAAAAATAAAGTGAAAGCTGTATCCGGAGATCGTGTTAAGAACCTTTTGTGTCTCCTCAAAGAATAGCTTAAGCACAGCCTCTTCATTGTAACATGGAACAATAATACTGACTGCTTTCATAATATACCTCGGTTTCTGCCATAAGTTCTTTTTTGATTCCCATTCCCGCGAGAAACGCTCCAAGTAGTTTGGGCATATTGGCGATTGTCACGAGAGTCATATACTTTGTAGCTTGGCCGTGTTGCAAGTTGGATGCCCGGTCAGCAAGCTGCGGTGCGGAGATGTTGACTAATTATGTCCAAATTCGGACAAGATAAGCCCTTTATTTCTGTCTAAGGTCATGCCAATGCTCCAGCTATTAATAAAAAGAAGCAATGGATTTCCCTTGAGATCGCGGATTTTCTTCATATCGGATGTCCCACTTAGAGAATCCAGATCCAGATCGGTGTTCTCAATCCAGCGAATATATTCATAGGGAAGCTGCTCCAGACGAATATCTACATTGTATTCATTTTCCAGACGATATTTTAGCACTTCAAATTGCAGAACGCCGACAACACCTACTATAATTTCCTCCATGCCAGTATTAAATTCTTGAAAAATCTGGATGGCGCCTTCCTGAGCAATCTGTGTGATGCCCTTGATAAACTGTTTACGCTTCATGGTATCCATCTGGCGAACTCTAGCAAAATGCTCCGGAGCAAAGGTGGGAATCCCCTCAAATTCAAATTTCTGGGAAGGAGAAACAATGGTATCTCCAATAGAGAATATGCCCGGATCAAAGACGCCAATAATATCTCCTGCATAAGCTTCCTCGATCACCTTGCGCTCCTGCGCCATAAGCTGCTGAGGCTGGGACAGGCGCATTTTCTTATTTCCCTGTACATGGAATACCTCCATGTCTGAATCAAATTTTCCTGAGCAGATTCGCATAAAAGCGATTCTGTCACGGTGTGCCTTGTTCATATTAGCCTGAATCTTAAAGACAAAGGCAGAAAAATAATCCTGAAATGGATCGATAAGCCCTGCACTTGAATTTCGAGGAAGAGGTGAGGAGGTCATCTTCAAAAAATGAGAAAGAAACGTCTCCACGCCAAAGTTGGTCAGTGCAGATCCAAAAAATACAGGAGAGAGTTCTCCCTTGCTCACCAGATCAAGATCAAATTCCGCGCTGGCTCCGTCAAGCAACTCAACTTCCTCCATCAAAGTATTCTTGGCATCCTCGCCGATATAATCTGTTAGAGATGGGCTATCTATGGAGACAGAAAGCTCTGTCCCTTCCTTCGTTCCCTTATCTGTGTCAGAAAAGAGCAGGATCTGTTGCGTGTTTCTGTCATAAACTCCTTTAAAATTTTTTCCTGAGCCGATGGGCCAATTAATGGGACAGGTCGCAATACCAAGCTCTTTCTCTATCTCGTCGAGAAGATCAAAGGTATCATTGGCATCGCGATCCATCTTATTGATAAAGGTAAAGATAGGAATATGCCTCATCACACATACCTTGAATAATTTTCTGGTCTGCGCCTCCACGCCCTTGGAACCGTCAATTACCATAACCGCCGAGTCTGCCGCCATAAGAGTGCGGTAAGTATCCTCAGAGAAATCTTGATGTCCCGGCGTATCCAATATATTAATACAGAAAT
The DNA here is from genome assembly GCA_910588535.1 of uncultured Lachnospiraceae bacterium. Taxonomy (GTDB): domain Bacteria; phylum Bacillota; class Clostridia; order Lachnospirales; family Lachnospiraceae; genus RGIG8607. Next base: position 92,739 of record CAJUOO010000001.1, read on the forward strand.
TATTATAATTAAATTGAAGAACGGAAGAAGTGACAGAGATACCGCGCTCCTTCTCTATTTCCATCCAGTCTGATACGGCATGTCTCGCCGTGGCTTTGCCCTTGACGGAGCCAGCGAGATTGATGGCACCTCCATAGAGCAGGAATTTTTCTGTCAGGGTTGTTTTGCCAGCATCGGGATGGGAGATGATGGCAAAAGTTCTGCGTTTTTGTATTTCATTTTGATAAGTAGACACAATAATCCTCCCAAATAACGGCGGAGGACAAAAAATGTTCGTCCGCCTTGCGTATCTACTATCATAGCCCATTATCTGGCAGATTGTCAAGACAGAAGGAAAAATTCCTTTGGATGCAGTGAGTTAGTCTGTGCTTGTAGTGTAAAGTTTATCAAATAACTGATCTCTATCTATATAGGAGTAGTCTACTTGAGAAGTGATCTGGAAGCCTAATTTTTGATAGAGTGTGAATGCCGCGGTGTTTCTGCTGTTGACTTCCAGTATTATGGGGAGCTGTGGATAGATCGCTAGGAGCTCTTGAAACAATGCATGTAACATAGCTAGGGCATAGCCATTTCTCTGGTGCGCAGGGTGGACAGCAACCGCTAAGATGGATAATTCGTTTTTTCCAACGGTGAAAAAACAAATTCCCACCAACTCTTTATGGTTGCCAATAACAAGCTTTCTTGCAAAAGTATGTTCAGATGCAAAGATATCAGAGAGGAGTTGTCTCGAAGAGCTTTGTGAGAGATGGTAAGCTGCGGCATGAAGCTTGGCAAGCTGCTTTAACTCTATCTTTGATGCCGGGAGTAAGGAAAGCCCTGTTGGAAGTGTTCGGTTGACGAAGTGTGAGGGATGTCTTTTCATAAGATATTCAGAGTATTGATATAGGGCATCTATCTTTTTTAAAATAGATGCGAAAGAGCGTGCACTTGGTTCATATACAAATAAAAGATCACAGATCTGGTATTTTTTAAGAACAAGTAATGCTTGCCGTAGAAGCGTACAAAAATAGCCCTTTTGACGATAGCTGGGAGCCGTGTAGGCGTATATCTCTGCCTCTGTGGGAAGTGGGGCAAAGATAGAGAGAAAAGCGATCAAAGTAGAAGGGTGCTCAGGATGATAAAGCAGGTAAAAGCAGGGAAGATCAGGATCAAAGTTTAATTCACTTGACAAAAAAATACTTCCCATAAGGTTTTCCGCTTTTTTGCAGTCCGCCTCAAGGCTTGCGATGTCCGCAGCCTGTGAGGCACTTAATTGATTTGTGATAAGCAAGAGGAATCTCCTATCTTAATGTTGTGTGAAAGGAATCAAGAAGCTGCTTTTTAATCTGGTACAATTCATTGGATAGATCGACATGTACCTTATGTGGGTTTACAAGTCGTCTTGTCTCATCCCAGAGAGTGGCAAGCTCCTGCTGGCAGTAGCTGCGGATGTCCATCACCTTTGGTGAGGTATAGACACAGGTTCCGTTCTGGAATACAGGTACCATCAGCTCGCGCATGGTGTAAGTGTCGGGCTTGAGCAGTGTTTTCTTCCATGTCTCAATCGGGTCAAAAATCAACAGAGAATTATTTGTGTCATAACTTTCTCCGACAAGCGCGATAAGATCGGCTTTTAGTTTGCCATTTTCTTTGTCATAGATACGAAATACTGTTTTATTACCCGGATTGGTGACTTTTGTGGTATTTTCGGAAAGCTTGATCTTGGGGATAAATTTTCCTGTTTTTTTATCCTTGACCGCTGCAAGCTTATAGACACCTCCAAAAGCAGGGCAGTCCTTTGATGTGATAAGATTTGTGCCAACGCCCCATGAGGTGATGGCAGCTCCCTGTGTTTTTAAGCTGTCAATTAAGTATTCATCAAGATCACTGGAAGCAGAGATCACGGCATCCGGGAAACCTGCTGCGTCCAACATTCTTCTCGCTTTTTTTGAGAGATAGGCAAGGTCGCCACTGTCCAGACGAATCCCGTAGAAGGTGAGCGGAATCCCAGATTCCTTCATCTCTGTAAATACGCGGATGGCGTTGGGCACACCAGAGTTAAGAGTGTCATAGGTATCCACCAGCAGAATACATGCATTGGGATAAAGCTGGGAATACTTTTTAAATGCGGTATATTCATCTGGAAAGCTCATAATCCAGCTATGGGCGTGTGTTCCTTTCACTGGAACGTCAAAAAGCTGACCACAGAGAACATTCGATGTACCAATACAACCGCCAATCATAGCAGCCCTCGCTCCCCATGTGCCAGCGTCTGGTCCCTGCGCGCGGCGGAGTCCAAATTCCATAATGCCATCTCCCTGCGCTGCATAGACAACACGGGAAGCTTTGGTGGCAATCAGGCTCTGATGGTTAATAATATTGAGGATAGCTGTCTCCACAAGCTGTGCTTCCATCGCGGGAGCAATAACCTTGACAAGAGGTTCTTTTGGAAATACTACAGTTCCCTCCGGGATCGCATAAATATCCCCCGAAAAGTGAAAACGACTCAGATAATCTAGAAAATCTTCATCAAACAGATGAAGGCTTCTTAAATATGTGATATCCTCTCTGCTAAAATGAAGATTTTTAACATAATCAATTACCTGTGCCAAGCCTGCTGTGATCGCGTAACCACTGCCGGAAGGATTCTGGCGATAAAAAGCATCAAATACAACAGTATCATTCGTATCATTTTTGTAATAGCCCTGCATCATGGTAAGTTCATACAGGTCAGTAAGTAAAGTAAAATTCCTAGAATCCATGGGTTCTCCTTTTTGTAAATAGATTAGGTACAAAGCTGTTATCATTCAGTATAGCACAAAAATAAAAATATACAAGTGTAACTGTCTTGTCAGTGAAAACTTGATTTTTATCAGTACTATCAATTTATTATAATGAAATAATATAATACATTATTTGATAATTTTATATGAAAAATTGTATGCTTTATTTTAGATGGATAATAGAAACAACATTGACGAACGCTTTTTTGGTTGTTATAATGAAAACAGACAAAAATTTTTGACCATGCAACAGACAAAAACTTTTGTCTGTAGATGACAGGAGAGATGCAATATGCGTCAATTTGGAAAGAAAAGTATATTCTGGAAATGGATTGTTTCATATATAAGTGTAATTGCAATTATGATTGGCTGCAATATTATTACGCATGTCCGAAATTGGAGTGTTATGGAGCAGCGGCAGAGCCATATGAATCAACAGGTTTTGCAGCAGCTCTCGGAGCGTCTGTATGATAATATTTTGCAGCTTGAGAGAATTCGTGAAAAGATTTTGACAAGTTCTCACTATAGCTTTTTGTGCAGGGCAAGTGCAGATCAATTTTCGTCACTTTCCTATCGGCATTATATGCTGTGTAATGAAGTGCGCCGTTTTCAGTCGCTGAGCAATGGATGCGCGAAGATCATCCTTTATTTTGAGGATGGGAATTATGTGGTATCTTCTGATAATGTCTGTGATGCAGATCTGTATTGGCAGGTATTTGAGAAGGATCTGGGAATTTCGTTTGAAGAGTGGAAGGAACTTTTGCAGAGGGAATATTCTGCCCTATTTGTGAAAAAAACGGCATCTGATGAGAAACAGGGAATGATTTATGCGAGAACTGTGCAGTCTGGACAGACGGGTTTTCAGAGAATTAATGTGTTCTTTCTATATAAAGAAGAGGATTTAAAAAAGATGCTTTCCAGCCATCAGAGCGACGACATTTACTCGGCGGCGTTAATTGGAAAGGATGGTGATATTGTTTTAATTGATATTGGCGATATACTTATCCAGAATGAGGATAAGAGTAGGGTGCTTGATGCTGTCGAGCAGCATCTGGACAAGATAGAGCTTATGAATGGGGATTATGTGTCACTTTCTTATATGCAGGGCAGGATTTCTGAGGTATGTTTGATCTCCTCCGGCAATATTTATATGGAAAATATGCGCAGCTCTCAGAGTATCTATGCCATCACCTTTCTTATTACCATATTTGTCAGCATCGCCTTGGTCATCTTGTATGCGAGAAGTAATTATAAGCCTCTTCAAGAGCTGCTTGATGTGCTGGGACCAGAGGAGTGGGTCTCAGTAAAATATAAAAATGAATTTGCACTGGTGAAGGATAAGGTGTCCGCTGTGCAGAAGGAAAATAAGAGCGTGAATCTGACACTTCGACGCCAGAATAAACTGTTTCGTGCAGAGTATTTTGCGAAGCTTTTAACTGGAAACACTGTGCAGCTTCCAGAGGAACATCTGGAGCAGTTTTATGATATCAGATTTGTTTCTGATGTCTTTGCAGTGATGCTCTTTTATGTGGAGAGCTATGAGGAGGAGCGGGAGGAGGGCATGGAGCTTGATAAGGCACAATTTATCTTGGGGAATGTGTACCATGAGATATTGGAAGATTTCTCCTGTCTTACTTATCAAACCTGTGTCTCCGATCTAATGGCTCTTGTGGTGAACCTACCTGAAGAGGAGTCGGACAGAAAAGGGCTTTTAGATAAAACGATGGCGAGAGGGCAGGAGTTTATCAATCAATATTTTAATATGGGATACTCTGTCAGCATAAGCAACATTCATAAGGGCAGAACAGAGCTTGCTGCGGCTTATCAGGAAGCATTGCAGGCGATGGAATATAAGAGAATGTATGGTCTTGATGATATGTCATATTATGAGAATATTATTGAACTCTCAGGTACAGGCTATTATTATCCGATGGAGGTAGAGCAGGATCTGATACGTCACATACAGGCAAGTAATTATGAGGGAGCAAGATCGGTCTACTTTCATGTGGTGGAGGAGAATATCAATAAGCATATGATTAGCTCACAAGATAAGCTGCGCTGCTTGATGTATGATCTTCTGGGCACAGTGCTGAAGACTTTAGATGAGAAGCAGGAGGATGAGCAATTTTCCAGAGAGCTAAGGCCGGCAAAGCGTCTTGCCGCCTGTCATGGCCTGACACAGATGAAAGAAGTGTTTGAGGATATATTAAAGGAAACCTGTGAGTATTTGAACAAGAGATCTGGCACGGAGGATAAGGAGACACTCTGTGAGCAGATTCATGATTATATAAAAAAGAATTATTATGACACGAATCTAAGTGTCACCTCGATAGCTGAGCATTTTTCGCTTCCTCCAGTAATGATGTCTCGTATGTTCCGAGATACTGTGGGGGAGAAGATTCCCGTTGTAGTTTCGGAGGTGCGCTTGGAGGTGGCAAAGAAGCTGATGTGCCAGAGCAGCGAAAGTCTTGTTGATATCGCGGAGAAGGCAGGTTTTGGAAGTGTGAGAACCTTTACAAGAATTTTTAAACAAATGGAGAATTGTACTCCCGGACAGTGGCGTGAGTTTCATTCTGAATGTCATTAAAAATGCCTAAAAATCAACGTTTTTCTTTGGTACAAATTTTTGTCTTATCCTATGATAGAAAGTGTCTCTTCCAAAAGTTAGTGAAATATGTATAATAAAGCCATATCAGCAACATGAATTGTTGATAAAAATAACTAAATCTTTTTAGGAGGAGGATTTATTAATGAGAAAAACGAAAAAGCTTGTAACTACATTGTTGATACCTTCCGTGATAGCTACTACTGTATTAAGTGGTTGTGGCGGAAATGGTGGTAATACACAGACTACTACACCTGCATCCACGACAGCTAGTTCCGGTGGTTCTACTACGGCAGCAGGTGATACAACACAGGCACCCTCTGATACTCCTTGGGAGCTTTTGGATGCAAAGACTGAGGAAGGACTTACAGTTCCTAGAAGTAATTACTTAACATATCCAGTGGATTCCAGCGAAGCAACACAGACATTGAAATATTGGCTTCCGCTTCCATCCAACGTATCAAAAAATTCTCCGACCTGTAATGAGACAGAGTGGGCAAGACTCTGGTCAGAGCAGACTGGAATTAAAGTAGAATTTGTTCATCCAACACAGGGATCTGAGACAGAGGAGTTTGGTGTATTGATTGCTTCTGGAACACTTCCTGATATTATTGAGTGGGAGTGGACGACTTCCTATACAGGTGGTCCTTCTGCAGCAGCAAAAGAAGGCGTGCTGACAATTTTGGATGAGTATATCAGCGAGTATGGTGTAGCAGCAGATTTATGGCAGTATTTGCAGGATAATCCAATTGTTGACCGCGAGGTTAAGAATGATGATGGTAGCTATTATTGTTTCCCATTTATACGTGGTGACAAGTATTTGCAGTGTACATCAGGTCCTCTGTACCGTGCGGATCTCTTAAAGAAGGCTGGCTATGAAGGCAAGCTTGAGACAATCGCAGATTGGACAGCAGCTTTAACTGCTTTGAAGGAGAATGGTGTTGAAAAGCCTCTGGCATTTCAGGATCAGAACTATCTGATGAACTTTGGTATGAATGCATACAGCATCCGTCCGGGTATGATGATAGATGATAAGACAGGCGAAGTTAAGAATGGTTATATGGAAGAAGGCTATAAGCAGTGGGTTATGCAGATGAATGAGTGGATGAACGCTGGCTTGTTGGATTCTGAAGTTATGACTAAGATCGGAAGAAGTACAATGGATAGCCAGATTCTGACAGGTGTCAGCGCAGCTACTTATGGTGCAGGTGGCGGATATCTGGGAACCTATTTGACTACAGCGAAAGCTGACCCAGCAACTTATGGAGAGGATTTTGATGTACGTGCAGCAAACTTCCCTGTTTTAAATGAAGGCGATGTGGTTATGTACGGTGGTGCTTCTTATGACTATGCTACAACTTCCAAGGCTTCTGCAGTTATCACAGAGGATTGTAAGGTGCCAGAGCTGGCAGCGAAGTTCTTAAATTACTGCTATAGCCAGAATGGTCACAGAATGATCAACTTCGGCGAGGAAGGTGTATCCTTTACTATGGTAAATGATCTGCCGACTTATACAGATGAAGTTATGAAGAATCCAAATGGATTATCTGTAGCAGTTGCTATGGCACATTGGGGACGTGGAAATATGTCAGGTGCATTTGTTCAGGACCCGAACTATATTATCCAGTATTATGAGACAGAGCAGCAGAAGGAAGCATTGGCGCTTTGGAATGATGAGAGTGACAGCCAGAAGACATTGATTCCTCCGATCACATTGACAGAGGAAGAGTCCAAGAGATTCGCTGTTTTAAATGGTCAGGTTGATACTTATATTTCAGAGCAGAGAACAAAGTTTATCACAGGTGAGGCGGATGTTCAGGCAGAGTGGGATAACTATATTCAGACACTGAAAACCTTAGGTATGGATGAGATGATCAGTATCTATCAGGCAGCTCTTGAGAGATATAACGCTCGTTAATTTTAGGGGTATAAATCTGTGAGTGAGCCTGCCGCAGGTTTCCTGCGGCAGGTTTGTTTACGGAAAAAGCAACAAACTATATAATACATTTACAAGGAGGCGTGACCGCATATGGCAAAAGCAAAGCAGAATGTTTCGACAGCGGCAACGGGACCTGTTATGTCAAACAGTGAGCTTATGAAACGGCGAATATGGAGAAACAAGGAATTATATCTGTTAATACTTCCGGTTATCATTTATTACATTGTTTTTCATTACAAACCGATGTATGGTTTGGTTATCGCATTTCAGGATTACAGCCCAAGAAGGGGTATTACAGGTAGTGAGTGGGTAGGTCTGCAGCATTTTAATGATTTCTTTAAGGGTATTTATTTCGGAAGATTATTGCGCAATACGCTGGAAATCAGTATTGCAACTTTGCTCATCGGTTTCCCAGCGCCGATTATTTTGGCATTGTTGGTAAATGAGTTAAGAAGTAAGGCATTTTCGCGTATTACACAGACTATAACTTATATGCCACACTTTGTTTCTATGGTCGTACTGTGTGCCATGATTCGTGAGTTTGTAAAAGAAGGCGGATTAGTGAATCAGTTGATGACATCATGGTTTGGGTATGATGGCAAGAATCTGTTGAGTCGTTCTGCTTATTTTACACCGATTTATGTTATCACTAATATCTGGCAGGGAGTGGGCTGGGGTTCGATTGTGTATCTGGCAGCACTGACCGGCATTGATATGGAATTATATGAGGCGGCGAGAGTGGATGGTGCTGGGCGCTGGAAGCAGACGGTTCATATTACGATTCCTAGTATTATGCCAACGATTATCATTATGTTGATTATGCGTATGGGTCAGATTATGGGTATTGGTCATGAGAAGATAATCTTGTTGTATAATGAGGGTATTTATGAAAAGGCAGATGTTATTTCTACATATGTTTACCGTATGGGTATTATGAATCGACAATATTCCTTTTCAGCAGCCGTAGGCTTATTCAACTCCGTTGTCAATTTTATTCTGGTAATAGGTGCGAACCAGATCAGTAAAAGAGTCAGCGAAACCAGTTTGTGGTAAGGAGGCGAAGAAGAGATGGCAAAAGTTAAAAACTCAAATAAGATTAAAAGAAGCAGGGGCGAGGAGATTTTTAATGTATTTAACATCACGTTTCTGACACTTCTGATGATTGTGTGTTTATATCCGTTCTGGTATGTAGTATGTGCTTCTTTCAGCCGTTCTACACTGCTTATGTCACACACAGGTGCGCTCTTTAAGCCAATGGGATTCAGCTTGGCGGCATATAAGAATGTTTTTGAAAATGACAGTATCTGGATTGGATATGGAAATACAATTTTTTATGTGGTAGTGGGCACTGTATTAAATATTATTATGACAGTGTTGGGTGCTTATTTCCTTTCTCGTAAGAATGTTCCCGGCCAGTCAATTATTTTGATGATGATAATGTTTACCATGTATTTTTCAGGTGGTATGATTCCGGGATTCTTGAATATTCAGAGCCTTGGCTTGTATGACAATCGTTTGGCTTTGATTCTGCCGGGTGCAATCAGTACCTTTAACCTGATTATCATGAGAACTGGTATGGCGGCGATCGACGCGTCAATGGAGGAGTCAGCAAGGCTTGACGGTGCAAATCATTTTACAATTCTGTTCAAGATTATGCTTCCTCTGACGAAGGCTACCGTGGCAGTATTGGTACTTTACTATGGTGTTGCACATTGGAATTCATGGTTCAATGCGATGATTTATCTGGAAGATAAGATGAAGGAGCCATTGCAGTTGGTTCTTCGTCAGATCTTAATTATCAATGATATGTCAGATATGGGTGTCGGTGAAGATACAGAGATGATATCAGAGACAATAAAGCACGCTACTATTATTGTTTCTACTGTCCCGATCCTTGCATTATATCCGTTCCTGCAGAAATACTTTGTAAAAGGTATGATGGTTGGAGCTGTCAAAGGTTAAATAATATCGAGTAGGGAAGATTTCTTCCCTACTCTTTTTATGTGCAGCTCTATGCAGAGGAAGTATGCCGCAGAAGCGGCGCATTAAGAAAAACAGATACAAGTTATTGTAAGATAGTGCTGCATTTTATACTATATCTTGTCTGGGTAACGCTTATTGCGGCAGCTCTACTTGATTGTTATGGATATGTCTATGCTCTGGAAAGAAATGTACTTGGTGTCACAAGAAACATAAGGTATAATCTCTAAAAATCAGTCTAAAATTCTTATTATATTATTTATTTCTACGTTTTAACTTCGGTAAAATATCTAAAAAATTCACCTAAATTTATGCATATTGCCTAAAATTACCTAAAACGTATCGTATATTCTATGTATAGTTTGTACAAAAATAACATGCTATAATCTATTTAAAGATGAGTAAACGTTTACGAAAACTTTAAGGAGAACTAGGAATGAAACCCAAGCAGATAACAATTAAAGATGTTGCAAAAGTAGCTGGTGTTTCGGTGGCAACGGTTTCTAGAGCATTGAATGGTCTTGGGGGAATTGGGGATGAGACAAGGGATTATGTATTACAGGTATGTGAACAGATGGCTTACGTCCCCAATACTCTGGCAAGAGGGCTGGTCATGCAACACACGCAGACCATAGGAATTATGATGCCGGATATTACCAGCCCTTTTTATTCACGGCTGATGGTTCTGGCAGCTCAGGAGGCTAAGCGGTATGGCTATCATGTGTTATTATGTAATAGTTTTCGAGATTATGAGACGGAGATTGAGTACTTTAAGCTGCTAATCGGGAATCAGGTTGAGGGAATTTTGTTTTTTCCGGTGGGAGATTTAAGTTCTAAGAATTTGTATCAGTTTATGCGGTATATTCCTATGGTTGCGTTAAATGAAATGCCTGAATTTAGTCCAATTCCTTATGTATGCTCCGACGAAAAGATGGGAGGGCGCATGGCAGTGAATTATCTGCTGGATTGCGGTTGTAAATCGTTAGTTTTTGTCGGTTTGAGGGAGGACAGGCTTGCCCATCGTTATCGGGTGGAGAGCTTTTTAGCGGAAACAAACAAGACAGAGATATTTGCTGAGGTGCTTGAAGATGGAAAGAGTTACAAGAGCAGCTTTGAGCGTGGATATGGACAATTCAGTGAATTTCTGGATGAGAATGGGAAGTTGCCAGATGGTGTGGTTGCAGTAAGCGATGCCACGGCGAACGGAGTAATCAAAGCTTGTATGGAGCGAAAGATTTCCATACCAGATGAGATTTCTTTGATTGGCTTTGATAATATTAACAGTGATTTGCCTCGGATTGAGCTTACTACAGTAGCAGTATCACAGCTTAGGTTATTAAGACAGGCATTTGATCTTTTGATGAAGATAAAGGAGAAGGGAAAGCTGTCGAAAGAACAAAGGCGAATACGACTTTGCCCGGAGCTGTTTGAAAGGGAGTCATGTAAAAAAGGAGAAGGTAAGTAAAAAACAAAAAATAAGGGAAAGATAATATTAAGGCAAAGAAAGGGGGCGATGAAATGGTTGATTTAAAGAAGAAACCATTTTGCTTAAATGATAGTGATATTCGCTGGGTAGAGGAAACTATAGATTCTATGACTCCTGAGGAAAAGATTGGCCAACTATTTATCATGCTTGACAGAAAAAAGAATCAAGAGGAAACAAAGGCAATCTTTGACCGTTTCCATATCGGAGGCTGCCGCTATATGAATGAACCGGCACAGCGGATCTATGAACAAAATCGATTTTATCAGGAGAACAGTAAGATTCCATTATTGATTGCTTGCAACTGTGATAACGGAGGAAGCGGTGCGTGCTCCGATGGGACACATATAGCGACGGCTGCAGCCTGTGGGGCGGCAAATGATGAGGAAACTGCTTGGAATACTGGCTATGTCAGTGGACGAGAAGGAACAGCGGTGGGCTGTAACTGGGATTTTGGTCCAGTCTGCGATATTCTCTATAACTGGCGTAATACTATAATCAATACAAGGGCGTATGGAAGTGACCCGGAGGAAGTAGTGAAAAATGCCAAGGCGTATGTTCGAGGAGTTAGAAAAAGTCAGATGGCAGTGTGTTGTAAGCATTTTCCGGGAGATGGTGTGGAAGAGCTAGATCAGCATCTGGTTATGGGAGTGAATACTTTAAGTTGTGAGGAGTGGGATGCTTCTTTTGGCTGGGTATATAAGCAGATGATTGACGAGGGGATAGAAAGTATTATGGCTGGGCATATTGCTCTGCCTGCCTATTCCAGAAAGCTTTGTCCCGGAATAGCGGACGAGGATATCCGTCCAACAACTTTGTCGAAGGAGCTCTTAACTGGTCTACTGAGGGAAAAGCTTGGGTTTAATGGTCTGATTCTCACGGATGCCTCTCATATGGCAGGAATGACCAGCGCTTTGCCAAGAAGTCGTCAGGTTCCAGAAGCGATTGCCGCGGGATGTGATATGTTCCTGTTTTTCAATGATATTGAGGAAGACTTTAATTATATGATGGAGGGATGGAAGAGCGGAATTATTACGGATGAGCGTCTTAATGATGCACTTCGTCGGATTCTTGGGTTGAAAGCATCCTTAAAGCTTCATGAGAAGAAGGAAAAAGGGAATTTGGTTCCACCTCAGGAAGGATTGACAGTGATTGGGTGTGAGGAACATCTTGCTATGGCATCTTTGGCAGCTAAAAAAAGTATTACGCTGGTGAAGGATACTGCAAAAAATCTTCCTATCTCACCAAAGACGCATCCGCGTGCCTGTGCTTTTATAATCAGTGCTCCGCCGATCTCTCGCAAAAACCGACCAGATCCAGTTAAGGAAGTGGTGAGGGAAGAATTGGAAAAGAGAGGATATCAGGTCCACGTCCATGACAGTTATTACGACAGAGTACTTGAGGATGGATTTACTGAAGAAGTAGAGCTTTCTTCAGTAGTAATTGGCAAGGTAGAAGAATTTAAAAAACAGTATGATGCAGTATTTGTGTTTATTAATATGAAGGGCTATGCCCAAGAGAATAATGTCCGCTTAAGCTGGTCTATTGGTCATTCAGTGGAGATTCCATGGTACGTGAAAGAGGTTCCCACAGTATTTATTTCTCTGAATTATACCAATCATCTTTTGGATGTCCCAATGGCGAAAACCTTTATCAATGCTTATGCACCCACCAGAGAGATTATCCACCGGGCGTTGATGAAAATTGAGGGAGAGGAAGCTTTTGAAGGAAAGTGTGATGATCTGGTGTTCTGTGGACGCTGGGATACACGACTATAGATTGGCGTTTTGTGGACACACAAAGGACGCATTGTAAAGGAGGGGAACAGTATGAAAAATAAGTCGTCAAAGGCGGCGAGAAGGGAATTTTTTGTAGGAATGGGCTTTATCCTGCCTAGTCTGCTGGGATTTTTGATATTTACATTTATTCCAGTTATCATTTCCCTTGTTTTAAGTTTTACTAACTGGAATTTTATGCAGGGGTGGGGAGCGATTAAGTTTAACGGACTGAGCAATTATATTCGGCTTTTTTCCGATGAATGGTTTCTTAATTCTTACAAGAACAATATTCTATTTACCGCAATTACCGTGCCTGTTCTTATTGCTCTGGGGCTTGTGATGGCAAATATTATTAACAAGTATATATATGGTGGCAGTGCTGTCAGAACCATGATTTTCATTCCCTATATTGCCAGTGTAGTTGCAGTTTGTACGGTGTGGATGGTACTTTTGCAACCCAGCTATGGACCAGTAAATCAGGTACTTAAGGCTATAGGTGTGAAGAATCCTCCGGGATGGCTGGCGGACTTTAAGTGGTCTTTGCCTTCCATAATGATTATCTACATCTGGCAGCAGGTGGGATATTATTCCATTGTATTTTTGTCTGGCTTAAAGGGGATTCCTGAGGATGTGTATGAAGCGGCAAAGGTGGACGGAGCTTCACCGCTCAGGCAGTTCTTCTCCATTACGGTTCCGCTAATTTCTCCGACCACGTTTTTCCTGACCATTATGGGAATTATCGGTTCTTTTAAGGTATTCGATCAGATTAGTATTCTGACTCAAGGTGGACCGGGAAGCTCTAGTTCAGTGATGGCATACTATGTGTACCGCACAGCGTTTGAGTACTTTGATATGGGTTATGCGAATACACTTGCTTGGGCATTGTTTGTTCTGGTATTTTTAGTGACACTGGTTCAGTGGAAACTTCAGGACAGATTTGAGAATGAATAGGGAGGGGGGAATCGTAGTGGATAAAAAAGTGAATGTAACAAAAATTTTGTTGACTATAGTTTTTTGGGCCATTGGCCTCAGTATGCTGGTTCCTCTGATTTGGATGATTTCAACTGCTTGTAAAGTGGAAGCAGATGTATTTAACTTCCCTATTCAATGGATTCCGCCCCGATGGAATCTGATAGAAAATATGAAAGAGGTATGGGGTGGAACATATAATTTTGGCCGTTACTATCTGAACTCCATTAAGGTGACATTTGGGGCTACGGCTCTTCAGGTTTTTGTATCTGCGCTGGGAGCCTACGGCTTTTCCAAGGTACATTTTAAGGGAAGGGATAAGATTTTTCTGGCGTACCTTGCCACAATGATGATTCCTCCTCAGGTTACGATTGTTTCGCAGTTTATTATTATCCGAGAGATTGGGCTTTACAATTCTCACATCGGTCTTGTGTTAATGCTTGCTTTTAGTGTATATGGTGTGTTCTTACTTAGACAGGCAATGATGGCTATACCAGAATCTCTGTCTGAATCAGCAAAGATTGATGGAGCGGGCCATTTCACAATATTTTTCCGAATTATTTTCCCCATGATAAAGCCGTCTGTAGCTACCTTAGCCACTCTGAAATTTGTGTGGACATGGAATGATTATCAGGCACCGCTGGTTTTTCTAAACAGCCGTGAGCTATATACGATTCAGTTGGGAATGAAACAGTTTGCTTCAGAGTCAGGAAGTTATTATTCCTTGATTATGGCGGCAGCCGTATCTGCTATTCTTCCATTAATTATTGTATTCTTATTCTGCCAGCGTTTTGTGGTGGATGGAATTGCCACAGGAGCAGTGAAGGGTTAAAGTACACTGCCTGAGAGGAAGAAATGAACAATGTAATGTACATGTAATATGTGCACAAATAAAAAGGAGGGTTTTTTATGAAAAAAAGAAGAATGTTGACAACGTTATTGACAGCGGCTGTGTCAGTATCATTGCTGGCGGGCTGTGGCGGGAAAAACGGCACAGAGACACAGACACCTGCATCGGGAAACACAAACAATCAGACAACATCCAAGGATGAGCAAGTGAATTTGCGCTTTGTATCATGGCTGACAGCGTATCAGGATCTAGATAAGAAGGTGGCAGATGCCTATACTGCAGAGCATCCTAATGTAACAATAACCTTTGACTATTATGGTGATATGACAGCGACAGAATATTACAAAAAGGTGGACTTAATGGTTATGGGTGGTGAGGAGATGGATGTTTTAATGACCTCAGCATTTCCAGAGCATGCTCAAAGAGCTGGTTCTGGTGCCTACCTGCCACTGGAAGAGTATTTTGAAAAAGAGGGAATTAAGCCAGAGGATGCATATGCTTTCGTCTCTAGGGTAAATGACAAGATGTATGGTATTCCCGGTGATTTGAAGTCATGGTTTGTACTGCTCAACAAGGATTATTTGGACGAGGCTGGACTTCCTGTGCCAGATCTGGATTGGACTTGGGATGATTATCGCGAGTATGCGAATAAGCTGACCCAAGGAGAAGGTGCAAGTAAGAGATATGGCTCTTATTTCCACTCATGGGATCATTACGATTATATGGGAATGTGGTCGAACTATCCAGACAACCCTATGTTTAATGCTGATCTGACAGCAGTGAATTTTGATCATCCTATGTATAAGGAATGGCTTCAATTCCGATTTGATATGGAAAATGTAGATAATTGCCAAGTTCCTTTTGCTGATGTGAAGTCCATGAATATGAACTACAGGGATAAATTCTTTAATGGACAGATTGCTATGCTCCCAATTGGAAGCTTTATCGTTCCAGAGCTTGACGATCAGGACAAGTACCCACATGAGTTTGTAACTACCTTTGCGCCTATTCCAGCATGGAAAGATGCAGAGCCGGGAACGACTTATACAGAATCCCATTTTTATTCTATCAGCAAAACATCAAAGCATCCACAGGAAGCCTTTGACTTTATTCGCTTCTACACGACAGAAGGTATGAAGATCCGCGGAATCAGTGTTTCAGCAGAAAAAGGCATTGATAAGATGGAATTTATGGAAATGCAGATCGATGAGCCGAAGTACGTAGATATGGAAACATTGGGTAAGGTGATGAATAATCCAGCATGGAAAGATAATGTTTATCAGAATGTTCCTCCGTACAATAAGGAAATGTCCCAGTTGATGATAGATGAGTGCTCTAAGTTCCTTTTGGGAACCGATTCTTTGGAGAGTACCATCGAGTCCTTGATGAAGAACGGAACACAGATGATGAAGGATAAGGCTGCAAATTAAATACGATAAGATGCGCTAATTGGTACATTTGGGCAGGATTCGGGGAGGGACCGGTTTTGGCCCTCCCCCTTGTACCATAATGAGAATGGAGAATACTATGATATATCCGAAAATAACTGAGAGCCGCATGGTGTTTGACTTAAATGGAATCTGGGACTTTCGTCTTATGGAGGAGGGGGAGGTCTATACAGGAGAAGAACAGGAAGGAAAGAATATGCTTGCCATGCCTGTTCCCTCTGCCTTTAATGAACTATACAATGGGCGGGAATTTGCCGACCATGTTGGAAATATGTTGTACAGACGGACAATAACCGTGACAGAGGAAATGCTTAAGGGGCGTCTCTTTCTCAGGTTTGCAAGCGTTGCCCATCAGGCGCAGGTTTGGTTGAACGGGACACTTTTAGGCAGCCATCAGGGAGGTTTTCTTCCTTTTTCATTTGAGATTGGCAAAGTAGTCCATGTTGGGGAAAATCACATGGCGGTTGTGGTTAATAATATAGTGGACCACACAACTCTTCCTGCCGGGCGTCTTGTTCGGCAAAGGTTTCCGGGTATGGAAGAGGAGGTACATAATCTTCCAAATTTTGATTTTTATAATTATTCTGGCATTATTCGCCCAGTATGTCTGTATACCACACCTAGCACGTATATGGAGGATATTTCTATTCAGGGAAAAGTGAATGGAAGATTTATGTGGAAGATAAAAGCCAGCGGAAAGGGAAGTTTGAATATCCGTATCTTAGATCCTGAGGGACGAGAGGTTTATGCGTCGGAAAGTTTGTCTGTGGATGAATCAGGATGTCTGTCAGGTGAGGGACAGATAGAAAATGTACGATTGTGGGATACAAAACATCCATGGCTTTATCAGTTAGAAACCATGTTTGTGGGGGAGAATGGGGAGAAAGATTGCTGCGGGGAAAGCTTTGGCTTCCGTGAAGTAGAGATCCGTGATTGTCATCTGTACCTGAATGGGGAGCCAATTTATCTGAAGGGCTTTGGAAAGCATGAGGACAGTCCTATTCGCGGGCGAGGGTTCGATCTGGTCTATGCGGTGAAGGACATTGCTCTTCTAAAATGGATGGGAGCAAATTCCTTCCGTACCAGCCATTATCCTTATTGTGAAGAAATGCTGCAGCTTTGTGACCGCGAGGGAATTTTGCTTATTGATGAAGCTCCGGCAGTAGGGCTTCACACAGGATTTTCTGCAACCGGAATGTTGGGCGGAAAGTCAAATAAGACATGGGAGATATTAAAAACCGGCGATCATCACCGTCAGGTACTGCGAGAAATGGTGGAGCGGGACAAAAATCATCCAAGTGTGATTCTTTGGAGCGTTGCAAATGAACCAGCCAGCGAGGAAGAGGGTGCCAGAGAGTATTTTGCTCCTCTTGTGGATCTGGTCAAGGAACTTGATCCACAAAAGCGTCCAGTTACTATTGTGACTTATGAGGGCTCCAGTCCAGAGAGCTGTAAGGTCGCAGAACTGTGTGATATTTTGATGTTAAATCGTTATCGTGGCTGGTATGATACAGAAGGAAATCTAAAGGGAGCAGCTGCGCTGCTAAAAGATGAGTTGGAGCGTTTTCATCTGCGCTGCCCAGATAAGCCGATTATGCTGGGTGAGTATGGTGCAGATACCATCGCTGGTTTCCATGATGTCAATGCCAGACTGTTTTCTGAGGAATATCAAGCAGAATTTTTAAAGGTTTACGGGGATGTATTTGATGCCTTGCCATTTATTACCGGAGAGCATGTATGGAATTTTGCAGATTTTGCCACAGCTGAGAATATTCGTCGGGTGGACGGTAATAAGAAAGGTGTATTTACCAGAGACAGAAAGCCAAAGTTGGCGGCTCATTTCCTTCGGGAGCGGTGGAGCGGGCTTAAGAAAGGATAAAACGACGATGGGAATTGCAGTATTGGATGTCGGAACTTCAAGCATGCGGGGAATTCTCTATAACGATAAAGGACAAAAGAAGTTTACTAAGCAAATTTCCTATTCTCCTCTTTACATGGGGGAAGTCAAGGTAGAGCAGGAACCAGCAGTGTGGGATAATGCAATGGCACAAATTATGTGTGCCTGTGCAAAAGAGGCAGAGGAAGAAAAGGAAGAAATTAAAGCCATAGCTTTGACATCCCAGCGCTCCTCGCTTATTCCTGTGGGAGAGGACGGAAACCCTCTGGGAAATGCTATTATGTGGCAGGATAAGCGAAATCTAGAATTGATTGATGAGCTGACTCCTTACAGGGATCGGATAGCTAAATTGACAGGAAGCCGTCCCAATCCAGTGTTTTCAGGTCCTAAGATGCTCTGGATGCAGAAGCATGAACCTGTGCGCTATCAAAAAGCGATGCGTCTGGTGGTGATACCAGATTATTTGATTTACCAGATGACAGGGTCATGGGTAACAGATGCAACCTATGCAAGTCGTTCCCTTTTAATGAATCTTTATTCCCGGCAGTGGGATGAGGAGCTGCTTGATCTGTTTCAGGTGGAAAAGAAAAAGTTATTAACAATTATACAGCCGGGCTCTATCGCTGGGAAGGTGAGCCGGGAATGGTCTGAGAGAACAGGGATAAAGCAGGGGACGCCGGTGGTCAGTGCCGGTGGTGATCAACAGTGTGCAGCTCTTGGAATGGGAGTGATTAAGACTGGGAGCATCGAGGTATCTGCGGGGACAGGAGCTTTTATTCTGGCAGCTTCTGATAAGATTCCTGCAGGACTTAGAGATGATGTGATCTGTAATGCATCAGCTCTTCCGGGGGAATATATTCTGGAGTCGAGCATCCCTACCTGCGCTTCGGTGTTTAATTGGCTTTTGCGTTTGTGTTATGGGCTGAACGAGGAGAATCGTGAGTTGGTATACCGTCAGGTAAACCAAGAGATCGAACAGTCTTTGTTAGTGGGTGATGTACCATTTGTATTTCCCTTTTTTCAGGGAAGAGGAACACCAGACTGGAACAGCAGTGCCAGAGGTGCTATCCAGCATCTTAGTCTGGGAACTAGCCGTGGTGATTTGGCACGAGCGGTGCTTGAAGGTCTGGTCTGTGAGCTTGCATTAAATATGGAAGTTTTGGAAGGTTATATTGGATGTGGAGACAGCCTGTATCTTTGTGGTGGGCTGGCTAACAGTTCTGTATTTTGTCGTATTCTGTCAGGAATCTGCCAAAGACGGGTTTGTGTATATCAGGATAATGAGGCAACTGCTATTGGTGCTTTTATATCAGCAGCGGTTGCTATGGGATTATATGATGGTTATTTTCAGGCATTTTGCCAGACGAGAGAAGGCCAACAAGTACAAGAAATTCAGGCAGATCAGGAATTGATAGAGAAATACAGCAGTAAAAAAGAGCAGTACCAGGAACTATATAAAGCTTTGTATGGAGTAGACAGGGGGAAGGTCAGATGAGAGATATCTTTAATAGCTTTACAAAAAAGAAGGATTTTCTGGTATGCATTGATTCGGATGGTTGTGCCATGGATACCATGAACAGCAAGCATTTTTATTGTTTTGGTCCATGCATGATAGAGGAGTGGGAGCTTACGCCTTGGAAGGATGAGGTGCAGAAACGTTGGAATGAGGTAAATCTATATACAATGACGAGGGGCATTAACCGCTTTAAGGGACTTTCTATGGTGCTTAATGAGGTGAATCAAAAATATAAAAAAATAGAGGGAATCGAAGAGCTTTCCGCATGGACAAATGAGGCAAAGGAATTGTCAAATAACAGTCTGATCCAGAAAATAAAAGAGAGTGACAGCGCTATGTTAAAACAGGTTTTAGAATGGTCAATAAAAGTGAATCAAATGGTGGAGAAGCTGCCGGAAAGTGAAAAAAAGCCATTTGGCGGAGTGATGGAGGGCCTTCAGGCTATTCATCAGAAGGCGGATATTGCCATTGTATCATCAGCGAATCAAGATGCTATTGAAAAAGAGTGGGAGGACCATGGACTTTTGCAGTATACCGATATATTACTTTCACAGGACTGTGGGAGCAAAGCGTATTGTATTGAGCGGCTTCTGGAGAAGGGATATAAAAAGGAAAAGGTTTTAATGATTGGGGATGCTCCGGGAGATCGGGATGCCGCTGGCGTGAATGGTGTTCTTTATTTTCCTATCTTAGTAAAGAAGGAATGTGATTCGTGGAATCGATTGTTGACAGAAAGCATGGAGAAGTTTGTGAGCGGTTCTTATCAGGGAGCATATCAGCAGGCGTGTATTGAAGAGTTTGAAGAAAATCTGAGATAGAACAAATGCATGTATGAAAAGTGTTCGGTTAGAAAAGGAGAAGGGAAATGTACAGTGTTCACAAAAACCCAATTGGAATTTATGAGAAGGCTTTGCCTAATGCCTTTACATGGGAAGAAAAATTTCGGGCGGCAAAAATGGCAGGATTTGATTACATGGAACTGTCGATCGATGAGTCTGATGAACGGTTGGCAAGACTTGACTGGACAGACGAGGAGATTGAGACGCTGCGGTCGGTGATGCGGTTTACCGGGATAACATTTTCTACTATGTGCTTAAGCGGACACCGGAAATATCCATTTGGAAGCAAGGATAAAACGGTTAGGGAAAGAGCCATGGAGATAATGGAAAAAGCGATTTGCCTGTCAGTGAAGCTTGGTATTCGTTGTATTCAGTTGGCGACGTATGATGTCTACTATGAGGAATCAGATGAAGAGACAAAGGCTTTTTTTCTGGAAGGAATGAAAGAGGCAGTGGCTATGGCTTCCCGCGCAGGTGTGATCTTGGCCATGGAGATTATGGATACAAAATTTGTGGGAACCATTGTCCGTGCGCTACATTATCTGAGGGAAATTCCGTCACCTTATTTTAAAATCTATCCTGATATGGGAAATCTGAGCAATTTTAGCAATGATGTGACAGGGGAGTTTGAAATTGGAATTGCAGAGACTGTGGCAATTCATGTGAAGGAAACAAAACCGGGGGTATTTAAAGAAGTTCCTTTTGGGGAAGGAGAAGTGAATTTCACAGAGATTTTTGCCAAGCTTAAGGAGCTGAATTATCAAGGAATGTTTTTGATTGAGATGTGGGCAGATAATCGTGTCTGCCAGACTGTGGAGCAGGCTGCGGCAGTGATCGGTGATGCCTATGCATTTGTTACTGGAAAGATGAAAGAAGCTGGAATGGAGGTGTAGAAGATGGAAAAGAAGATAATGGCAGAGCTTGAAAAATGTTATTCCATAGCTCCGCTTATGTATCAGGGCAAACCGCATTTTCTGGTTGCGGCGGAGAAAAAGGATCGGTGTATTTTATTTGATTCGAATGGAAGAGAAGAAACAACCATATGGGAAGGGCCGGGAGGCGCTATGAGCATGGTTCAGATTCCCGGAAGTGATGGAGAGTTTCTGGCAACACATCAATTTTACTCGCCCAATGATTCAAAGGAGGCAAAAATAATTCTTGCCACGCCGAGCGAAAATGGTTCATGGACGGTTCGGACACTTGTCAATCTGCCGTTTGTTCACCGTTTTGATATTCTGACTGCAGGGGGAAAGAATTATCTGTTTGCTTGTACATTGAAATCTGGGCATGAGTACAAGGAAGACTGGTCATCTCCGGGAAAGGTATATGTGGCAGAGCTTCCCGATGATCTATCCAGCGTCGATGAAGATCATCCATTGTCTCTTGAGGTGATAAGAGAAGGTTTGTTAAAAAATCATGGCTATTATCGCGTGACAGAGGATGGCAACGTTTCTGCGCTGGTGTGCAGCGCTCAGGGTGTTTTTCGCTTCTATCCGCCGGAGCAGCCAGATAAGGCATGGCGTGAAGAACAGCTCTTGGATCTGCCAGCGAGTGATGCTGTTTTGTTTGATCTGGATGAGGATGGAGAGAAGGAATTAATTGTAATATCGCCTTTTCACGGGGATGAGGCGACCATCTATAAGAAGGTGGAGGGAAATTACAAGCAGGTGTACCAGTATCCTGAGAAAGCAGAATTTCTTCACGCTATCTGGGCCGGGAAACTGGCTGGGAAGCCGGTTGTGGTGCTTGGCCATAGAAAAGGTGCCCGAAGGCTGTTCGCTCTTATATGGACGGGCGAGGGTTATAGTTTTAAAACCATCGACGATGATTGTGGACCGGCCAATGTTTATGGATATTCCTGTGATGGGCGAGATGGGTTGATCGCAACGAACCGAGAAATAAACCAGATTGCCATGTATTATTTTGAGAATGGTGATTTTTAGGGCTGATCTCGCAGAGGACGGGTAAGCATAATTGGCAGAGGAAATGCTTATTATAGGTAGGAACTAAGGGCAGGATATAGATCGAAACAGATACATGAATAGGAGAAATAGAGATGAGTAAAGTTGATACAATTACAAGAGAAAGCTGGATTATGAGCACTTTCCCAGAATGGGGAACATGGCTTGTGGAAGATATTGAACAGGAAGAGGTTTTGCCGGGAAATGTGGCAATGTGGTGGCTGGGCTGTACTGGTGTGTGGTTTAAAACGCCGGGGGGAGCCAATATTACTATTGATTTATGGTGTGGAAATGGCAAGCGCACTCACGGAGATGGAAAAATGAAGCCGGGTCATCAGATGGCCAATATGTGTGGCGGGCGGGCAATGCAGCCTAATTTAAGAAATGTGCCTTTTGTTATTGATCCATTTGCCTTTAAGCAGGTGGACGCTGTGCTGGCTACCCATTATCATCAGGATCATATGTCTGCAGAGTGGGCAGCTCATGTGCTGCAGAGTGGTATGACGACAACGGATGAAGATGGAAAGGAAATTCCAGTTCCATTTATAGGACCGCAGAAATCAGTGGATACATGGGTAGGCTGGGGCGTTCCAAAAGAGCGGTGCAAAGTGGTACATCCGGGTGATGTGGTAAAGATTAAGGATATTGAAATTGTGTGTCTGGATTCCTTTGATCGTACTTGTATTGTGACCACTGATAAAACTGGGGAGGACCGTGAGGAATTGACAGGTGTGTGTCCGACTGATATGGATGAGAAAGCGGTGAATTATCTGGTGAAAACACCGGGAGGAAATATCTATCATTCTGGTGATTCGCATTTCTCGATCTATTTTGCAAAGCATGGAAAGGACTATGATATTGATGTGGCTTTTGGTTCCTTTGGAGAAAACCCAGTCGGGATGCAGGATAAGATGACTTCTATCGATATTTTGCGCATGGCGGAAAATCTAAAATGTAAGGTTGTTGTTCCCATTCATTGGGATGTGTGGACAAACTTTCAGGCAGACTGTGAGGAGATCCGACTGTTATATGATTTTAAGAAGGACAGGAATGAATATCAGTTCCATCCGTTCTTCTGGCAGGTAGGTGGAAAATACGTCTATCCACAGGATAAGGATAAGATGTATTATCATCATCGTCGTGGATTTGAGGATTGCTTTGAGGCACCACAGAATATTCCATTCCGTTCTTGCTTATAGGTGAGTGAGAAAGATTGCTATCCTTGGTGTGAGTAACAGAAATGTAAGAAAGTATTTCAGAGAGAACGCTAACAGTACGATATTATTCCAGTGTTTTGACAGGTAGTTTGTTATTGTGGAAAATTTATTACTTCTTGTAAATGTTATATTTTATCTGTTGTAAAAAGTTGTTGTATCATTTTTGGGAAGGAGTTGTCCAGCGAGCTGTCTATGGTTCTCCGTCACCCCGCTCCCGCTTAGTGAAAAACGCAGCGGACGCTAAGCTCGAAACTACCTCGCTAAGCGTCCGCTGCGTTTTTCAATAGGTTCCTTGAGAACCATAGACAGCTCGCCGGACTTTTTTATCAGTAAGGCAAACCACGCTGTTATTCAGCTTGTATAGGATTGATTATAGTTTTTGTTGTTTCTTAAGAGAATTTGATGATCTATGTAGTATAGCCAGTTGGCTGTTTCTTTAAGGAACTTATTGAAAAACGTCGGTACGAGTGTGAAATAATAATTACATATCCTGATTTGTACGCCTGCAAAAGCAGGCAGATGGGATTTAGTAAGGTTTTCACAAGCTTAGTATTTGCAGTGTTTTTCACTAAGTGGGAGCGGGGTGACGGAGGAAACAGCGGACTGGCCGTATGGATTTTTTCTGAAAATGATGAAAGAAGGGTCAATCTATAAAAAGTTATGCTTTGTCTGGAAGGATGATAGATAGGAATATTTTGGTGATAGTTCTACACAGCTAGTTCTGCTAGTTTCCTTCGCCGGTCGGCGAAATAATACTCTGATAGTTGTTTATATTTATTTACAGTTTATTTTGACAAATTACTATTTTTTCTTCATATATTGACGAGTAATATGTTATTTCATGCCATAGACAAAATAGTCTTTCTATGTTATATTAATCATAGATATTATTCAAAAAATATATAAATTAGGAGTAATTATAATGAATTGTACAACATATCCGCTTAATTCTCTGGGTACATATAAGTATGTAGTTATTTTATCCTGTTATCAGGGCAAGTTGTTGTTGAGTCGCCACAAGAAACGGGATACATGGGAGACACAAGGAGGGCACATTGAGCCGGGCGAAACTCCTTTTGAAGCTGCAGAAAGGGAATTATATGAAGAAGCTGGTGCAAAAGTTTATCATTTGATGCCCTTGTGTGATTATTGGGCAGGAGAGGAATCTACAAAAGAAGATGGAAATGGTATGTTGTTTACGGCTGTGATTCATGAGCTTGCGCCTCTTCCAGAAAGTGAGGTGGCAGAGGTAAAGACTTTTTGTCAATTGCCAGACAATTTGACTTACCCTGCCATCACGCCTACGTTATTTGCTCAGATAGCAAATAGGAGATGAATTTAATTTATGAAACTTTCCCCACAGTTCTGCTGCGGGGGAATTCATCGACAATTATTTGTTAGGTATTTGAATCAAATGATTCATCTCTTTACTATGTAAACCGACATTTTGGGGTGAGTGGGCATCGGATGCCGTCAAAATTGACATATGATACTTTATCATACAATCGATCATGTTCGGATTTATTCCTAATTGTTTATTCTAAATGAACATGACATCAGTCATGTAGGACTTCTTCCTTCTATGCAGTAATCTGTGAAAATATGTTTTCCGTATTAATCTTTGAGAAATCTGTTGTATCAACTTTAATCTGTTTGTCTTCAACTGAAAAGATATTAAATCCTCTTTGTTTTATTTCACATACATAATTTCCATGCTGACAGTTCCAAGATTTATTCTTTTTTCTTGATTGAAAGCCAACAGTGTTAAATGGCAATTCTTTCATAACATCCTTTGAGATAGCTGGCAGATTCAGTTTTTCTTATATAACTTCTACCATAATACTTTTTCCTGCGGCTGGGATTCTTGCCACTAAACTAATATACAATACATTGGTTTATACTTCTTTTATGTCAACGATGTCTATAGCTACTCCAAGTTCTTTTGCTTGTGTCAGAAAACCTTCAGATGTATTATAATCTATAATCAGTGAGTCATTATCGTTTACTTGACATACAAAGTGGGTGGAATTTTCTCTTATCTTCTTAGATGAATATAGCCCAATATTTATCGAACTATTCTGTATAATAGATTTTCTAAATTCTATACCAACGGAGTCATGAAATGAGGCTCAAAAATCCAAAGATAATGCTGTATGTGACAAAATGAGTGGGAGATGGAATGAAGTAGTGGTAAGGCAGAAGAGGGAGAGAATTTTTCTGATAGAGTTTTGTAGAAGATAGATTGGATGTGAGGGGATGTAAATTGGATCAAAGGATATGTGTAAGATGAGAGTAGAATGTTTTGTTTTCACCTGTTTTTTGTAAACAAATTATTTTACTTAGCAAATGACAAGCTGGATATTATATATTATAATTATTTTTATAAAGTGAGTAAGGAGGTTGCTTCATGATGGACAATAGAAAAGAACAAGAACGAGAGGAACTTCATCGTACCATATGGAATATGGCGAATGATTTGAGGGGAAGTGTAGATGGCTGGGATTTTAAACAGTATGTATTAGGAATGTTGTTTTACCGATATATTTCAGAAAATTTTATTAGTTATGTAAATCAGGGAGAACTAGAGGCAGGTAACATTGACTTTGATTACATAAAATAACGGATGAAGATGCGAAGCAGGCAAGAGAGGATTTAATTCAATCAAAAGGATATTTCATACTGCCAAGTGAGCTTTTCTGTAATGTACGTGAGCACGCACCGAATAATGAAAATTTGAATGAAACGTTGGAGATGGTGTTCCGCAATATTGAGGCATCTGCACAGGGTAGGGACAGTGAGAAAAATTTTAAAGGATTATTTGATGATATTGATGTAAACAGTAATAAATTAGGCGGGACAGTAGCAAAGAGAAATGAAAAATTGGTAAAGTTATTAAACGGTGTTGGTGAGATGAAGCTAGGCAGTTATCAGGATAATACGATTGATGCATTTGGGGATGCTTATGAATTTTTAATGGGTATGTATGCATCAAATGCAGGAAAAAGTGGTGGGGAGTATTATACATCGCAGGAGGTATCCGAGCTTCTCACAAGAATTACAGTAGAGGGGAAAAAGGAAGTTAATAAAGTATATGATCCAGCCTGTGGAAGTGGATCGCTATTGCTGAAATTTGCAAAAATTTTGGGAAAAGCTCAGGTACGTCAGGGATTTTTCGGTCAGGAGATGCAAATCCTATTTTGATAAATGATGAACGTTTTTCACCGGCAGGTGTACTTGCACCAAAATCAAAAGCAGATTTAGCATTTATTATGCACGCCTTATCATTGCTTGCAACAAATGGGACAGCAGCGATTGTATGTTTTCCGGGTGTGATGTATCGAGATGGTGCAGAGCAGAAAATCCGTAAATATTTGATTGATAATAATTATATTGAATGTGTGATTCAATTACCAGAAAATCTTTTCTTTGGAACAAGTATTGCAACTTGTATTATGGTATTGAAAAAGAATAAAACCGAAAATAATATTTTGTTTATTGATGCCTCAAAAGAATGTGTGAAGGTTACAAACAATAATAAATTAACAGAGAAAAATATTCAAAATATTTTAACAGTATATAGGGAGAGAACAAATAAGAAATATTATGCAACAATGGTGCCAAAAGACAAGGTTGCAGAGAATAACTACAATCTGTCTGTATCCTCTTATGTAGAACAGGAGGATACAGGAGAAAAGGTTGATATAGTGAAGTTAAATGCAGAAATTAAGGAAATTGTGGAGAGAGAAGAAGTGCTGCGAGCAGAAATTAATAAGATTATTGAAGAAATTGGAGAGGAATAATGTATATGAACGAACTGAGAAATTTAAATGATCTAAAAGGAGTCCAAAAAAAGTGGATATGGGAAAATAAAAGCAATTATTCTCGAAGTTGTAATTATCTTCAGAAGATTAATCATTGTATTCAAGATTTAAATGCAGAAATTAAAAATTTATCTGAGCCATCAATGAAGGAAGTAGTATACATTATTTCTTTAATTGACTGGGTACGTGAGGCAGTTCAAGCAATATTCAAAATTCTAAAACCGGAGATAAAGAAAAATTATATCTATAAAAATGAAGATTGTGTTAGACAATCTGAAAAATATATTAAGGCAATACGCTCTTTTGTAGTTGCTCATCCGTTGAATACAAATAGGCATAATGAATATGGTTTTGATGGAGATATGATTTGTATAGATATAGGAAGTAATATATCAGCAGTTACAAATATTGTTTCATGTAATAGTGATTGGTTTTATCTTGATTTTAATGGATTAGAAGATCAAACCAAGGAACAAAGTGCAGATTTTGTACTATATGTATATTCACAAAAGGCAGATATGATGCAGTTTATAAAATATATTGGTGTAGATTTCAAAGATTTGTATCATGTGGCTGAATTGCAAATAGAAAAACTATATGATCTGGATAAATATCTTGGAAAACTGAAAAGGAAAGATTTGGAGATGAGTGTATGAATAGGCTAGGTAAACTTATTGAAAAACTCTGCCCAGAAGGTGTTAATTATTTAGAATTAAAAGATATATTGATAATAAAAAATGGTAAAGATTACAAGGGACTATCAGAGGGGAAATATCCCGTGTACGGTTCTGGAGGAATAATTACATATGTATCAGATTATGTATATGATAAACCATCAGTGCTTATTCCAAGAAAAGGTTCTATTAATAAGTTATATTATATTGAGGAGCCATTTTGGAATGTAGACACAATATTTTATACAGATATTGATACAACAAAAGTGATTCCAAGATATGTTTATTATTATTTACAAAGAGAACATTTAGAGAAATATAATACTGCTGGTGGTGTGCCAAGTTTGACTCAAAAAGCACTGAACAAGGTTCGGATTCCTGTACCTTTTATTGAAATTCAACGTGAAATTGTTCATATTTTGGATAACTTTACGGAGCTTACAAAAAATCTAATTAAAAATATTGCAATAGAAATTAGTATTCGTAAAGAACAGTATAAATATTATAGAAAGAAATTATTAAATTTCGATGGTTCTATTGAGTGGATGACAATAGGTGAAATTTGTAAATTATCAGCAGGTGGTGATATTCCAAAAGGAAATTGGAGTAAAGAAAAATCAAAAGAATATATGATTCCTATCTATAGTAATGGGATGGGACAAAATGCACTTTATGGCTATACAAATATTGCAAAAATTACAGAACCTTGTGTTACAATTGCAGCAAGAGGAACAATTGGATATAGTGAATTACATGTAGAACCGTTTTTCCCAATAATACGTTTGATATGTGCTATTCCAAATTCAAAAGTTTTACCATCTTATTTGAATTATTTTATACAAACTTTGAATTTTAATGTACCAACATCTGGAATACCTCAACTTACAGTACCTATGATAGAAAAATATAAAATTCCTGTACCAGATTTAAAGACACAACAAAGAATTGTTGATGTATTGGATAATTTTGATGTTATCTGCACAGATATTAATATTGGTTTATCAGCCGAAATTGAGGCACGTCAAAAACAATATGAATATTATCGAGATAAATTATTAACATTTGAGGAGCTAAAAATATGAGTACTTATAATATACTAGCATCTGGCAATGAATGTACAGTTGTTACGGAATATATATCAGAGAGCAGGCGTTCTGATAGTTATCAAAGTGAAGCGGAACTGGAATCTGAGTTTATACAAATGCTTACAGAACAGGGGTATGAATTTGTTACGATTCATTCTGAACCAGAATTGATTGCAAATTTGCGTATAAAGCTGGAACAGTTAAATGATTATACTTTTTCTGACAGTGAATGGAACAGGTTTTTTCAAGAGCACATAGCCAATGCAAATGATCGAATCGTCGAGAAAACCAGAACTATACAAGAGGATACTGTAAAAAATTTAGTAAAAGATAATGGAAGTACAAAGAATATTACATTATTAGATAGAAAGAATATTCATAATAATCGCTTACAGGTATTGAATCAATATAAAGTTTCAAAAAAGGAAGGTGCAAAGTATAATAATCGTTATGATGTTACTATTTTAGTAAATGGTTTGCCGTTGATTCACGTGGAATAAAAATGTAGAGGTGTGCAACTGAAAGAAGCATTTAATCAGATTGATCGCTATCAAAATGACAGTTTTTGGGTAGGTTGTGGATTATATGAATATATACAGATATTTATTATATCCAATGGCACACATACAAAGTACTACTCTAATACTACAAGGGATTCTCATATTAAAGAGCGGGAAAGAGAACTGAAAAAGGGAAAAAAGACCAGTAATAGTTTTGAATTTACTTCTTTTTGGGCAGATGCAAAGAATAAAACTATTCCCGATCTTGCGGATTTTACAAAAACTTTTCTTTCTAAACATACCATTTTGAATATTTTAACGAAATATTGTGTATTTACTTCTGAGCAACAATTACTTGTGATGCGCCCTTATCAGATTGCAGCCACAGAGCGTATTCTAAATCGCATCGAAATTAGTACAAATTATAAAAAATTAGGAACATTAGAGGCAGGAGGTTATATTTGGCACACAACAGGAAGTGGGAAAACACTGACTTCTTTTAAAACAGCACAGCTGGCAAGCAAGTTTTCTTACATTGATAAGGTACTTTTTGTGGTGGATAGAAAAGATTTGGACTACCAGACAATGAAAGAATATGATCGTTTTGAAAAAGGTGCAGCAAACAGCAATACTTCCACAACAGTATTAAAACGACAGCTGGAAGATCCAGATGCAAAAATTATTATTACTACAATTCAAAAATTGGGTCATTTTATTTCTAGGAACAAGGGGCATCAGGTATTAGACAAACATATTGTGATTGTGTTTGATGAATGTCATCGTTCCCAATTCGGAGATATGCACAAAGCAATTACTAAAAGTTTTCGTAATTATCATATTTTTGGATTTACTGGAACGCCTATTTTTGCAGATAATGCAGGATCAGGAAAACATCTCACTCTTAGAACAACACCACAAGCTTTTGGGGATAAACTTCATACATATACGATTGTAGATGCGATTCATGATGGCAATGTACTGCCATTTCGCATTGATTATATTAAAACAATAAAAGATAAATCAAATACTATGGATAAACAGGTTAGGGCGATTGATACAGAAAAAGCTTTGGCCGATCCAAAACGAATACAAACAATAGTTACTTACATTCTAAAACATTTTGATCAGAAAACACAGCGGAAGAAGGAAAGTTATAACTTTTCTATACTATCGAATGTGGAAGAGATAGCTTCTGCCAAGAGACGGGAAGTAGTAGAGGAGAAAAAGCGACCTATCCGAATGAAAGGATTTAATTCTATTTTTGCAGTAAGTTCGATTGATATGGCAAAGCTTTATTATATGGAATTTCAAAAACAGCAGAATAATTTAATAGAAACACAGAAACTTCGAGTTGCCACGATTTACAGTTATGGGGTGAATGAAGAAATCACGGATGACTTTGTTGAAGATGAAAACTGTGAGGATACCAGTGGCCTTGATCAAAGTTCCCGCGATTTTTTGGAAATGGCAATTGATGATTATAATAAGATGTTTCAGACCACTTATAATACGTCCAGTGATAAATTTCAAAATTATTATAAAGATGTGTCTCTTCGTATGAAAAACAGAGAAATTGATATTCTGATTGTAGTAAATATGTTTCTCACAGGCTTTGATGCTACCACATTAAATACTTTATGGGTGGATAAAAATTTGAAATACCATGGACTCATACAAGCATTTTCAAGAACAAATCGTATTTTAAAATCAGTAAAGTCTTATGGAAATATTGTTTGTTTTCGGAATTTAGAGCAGGAGACCAATGATGCGATTGCGTTATTTGGAGATGGAAATGCTGGAAGTATAGTTGTTTTAAAGAATTATGAAAGTTATTATTGTGGTTATGAGGAAGATGGGAAACATTATGATGGATATGTAGAGCTGCTTGACCGATTAAAAATGCAATTTCCATTAGGACAGAGAATAGAGGGAGAAAACAACCAAAAAGATTTTATTTCCTTGTTTGGAGCCATTTTAAGGGCAAAGAATATTCTGTCTTCTTTTGACGCTTTTGAAGGGAATGAAATATTAAGTGCACGCGATTTTCAAGACTATCAGAGTATCTATCTGGATCTCTACCAAGAATTAAGACCGAAAAAGAATGGGCAGAAAGAAGAGATTAATGATGACATTGTGTTTGAGATTGAGTTGGTTAAGCAGGTAGAGATAAATATAGATTATATTCTTATGCTTGTTAAACATTATCAGAAAGATGGGAACAAGGATAAGGAAATTTTTATTACGATTGAAAAAGCAGCACAATCTAGTATGAACTTACGAAGTAAGATAAAGTTAATACAAGATTTTTTACATACAGTCAATGCAGATACAAAGGTAGATGAGGATTGGCAGAAATTTATTGAAGAACAGAAAGAGCAGGATTTAATGCTAATTATCCGTGAGGAAAAACTGAAAAGTGAGGAGACACATAAATTTGTGAAGGATGCTTTTCGAGATGGTATTTTGAAAACAACAGGAACAGATATTGATGTAATTTTACCTGCAGTATCTCGTTTTGGCGGCAGTGGTGTGAACCGAGTAGAGAAGAAAAAAACCGTGATTGACAGGCTAATGACATATTTTGAAGAATACAGGGAACTTGTTATGAAGTAGATTTATGTGGAATGAGATTGATAGGAAATTTGAGGTGTGGCGGCTGATATGTCTGATGTTTTTATGGAAAATTGAGAAGAGAAGTGGTATGATTAGATAAATAAAATTTAGCAGGGGGAATTGATATGAAAAAGTGGTATGATGAAGAATATGAATGGGAAATTGAAGTGATAGAATTTAATAAAGATAATGAAGAAACAGAGAGATTTTGCCGTAACGGTGAGGAAATTGGAGATAAATATACTTGTACTTATGGTTGTCCAGTAAATGCACAAGGACAGGGTATCTGTTCCAAAGTAATGATGATAATATATCCTATTATGGAAGCTGTAAGAAGTGGTGGAGATTTAGAAAATATAGGAGGAGATAGTAAATATAGTAAAGTTGTTATGTGTCCAGATGGTTGCGTTTTATTTAGGATTACAGCAAAACCATTGAGTAATAAAAATTTTTTTAAGGGTAAATTTTTTGATTAATTAAATGATAATTGGAGAATAAGAAGTGAAAAATGAAAATGTAATAATTCATTAAAAATATATTTAATAAATAAAACAAGGATTCAGAAGATGGTGATGGAATATGAAATTAAGAACATACAAGAAAGAAGATTCAGCCAATATTTGTAGTTGGATTAAAGATGAAAATAGTTTGTATCAATGGTCTGCAAACAGAATAGGGAAGTTTCCAATTACAGATAACGATCTGAACGAAAATTATGCACCTATGATTAAAGGTAATAGATTTATTCCGCTCAGTGCAGTTGATGATAAAGGGAATCTTGTAGGACACTTGTATATTAGATACCCGTATGAGAATGATGATAGTATTGTCCGTTTTGGTTTTGTAATTATTGATCCACTTTTAAGGGGATGCGGAAATGGAAAGAAAATGTTGCAGTTGGCAATAAACTATGCAAAAAATACTTTGCACGCATCTAAAATTACATTGGGAGTATTTTCAAATAATAATGCAAGATATTGTTACGAATCAGTCGGATTTCAATCTATTGGAAAGACCGAAATTTATAAAATGCCTATAGGTGAATGGGAGTGTATTGAAATGGAACTTGTTATAGAATAAGTAATTCAGTTGATTTATCATAATAAAGTAAGAGGTTCATATAGCCAGTTCGTTGTTTTCCTCGTTAGAATTCTCTTAATAGAGGCAGTAAAAATTATTTATCAACCCTATATAAGTAGAGTAATAGCGTATTTTGCCTAATTGATAAAAGCAGTCCGGCGAACCGCCTGTGGTTCTCAAGGAACCTATTGAAAAACGCCGGCGGTTAGCGAGGTAGTTTCGAGCTTATCGTCCGCTGCGTTTTTCACTAAGCGGGAGCGGGGTGACGGAGAACCACAGGCGGTTCGCCGGACGGAATTTTCCCCATAATGACTCAACAAAAAAAGCATAAAATTTACAAGAAATTATAAGTTCCTGAACAAATTTTGTAAAATGCAAAGACAAGTTATTCCTTTTCAAAATAAAATTCAATTTTATGTAAAAAATAGATATTAAAAAAATTCAAAGAATGACTACCTTAACCCATCGTCTAAAACCAATAGAATTGTGGCAGTCATTCTTTCAAGTACTATTATTTATTATTTCTAAATTTCTCCGCCCGGATAAAGCGTGGATGTATATAGTCGTCTGGTCTGAGGAATCGCTTTGCCGGAGGGCTTTTGTGTGAGATCGTATTTTGTTCCAGAGTACACATATGCTTTCTGGGGCGTATAGATAAGAACATCTTCTATTTCTCGTCCAAAGAGATCGCCATGGATAACATATCCATCCTCTGGAAAGGTGATAACCGCTTTTCCTGTGCCGTCATATAGTCCCGGATTCACACCGCCACCTCTTCTATATGCAAGTATGTAGTCTCTCTGTCCTCCATTCCAGTTTGACAAAGTGTCTACTATTGTGAGCCAGCCCTTTGTCTTTCTGTCCTCTTTCCAGAGCTCCTTCCCATCACAATCCAAGAGAAACATTCCATCTTTTCCGTCCCATTCTCCGCGGTATCTATCGCCTCTTTGTATTCGATCCAGCCCTGCTATCTGAAGGCCCGGAAGCTCTGGACAGAATTTTCCTAATGCCACATGTTGGGATTCTATGGAACCATCATACCTCCACAGCTCTTTTCCCTCTGCATTATACAGACAGGTCACACTTCCTCCCACAACAATCTCTGCCCTGCCATCCCCGTTCACATCACCTGTCCATAAGCAGTCGGCGTGATCCTCTAGATCTTTGCAAGACCAGAGAAGCTTTCCGGTATGATCCAGAAGGTCATAACCCGCCATCACCTCATCAAAACCATCCTGATTGATGTCCGTAACCCATGGAAAATGACCCAGATTCCCACTATGGGTAAAAAGCAAGTGAAATTCATTATCCAGAGCCCACATATTGTGATAGCGATCCTTTAATATTACATCGCGCCTCGCGCCTCTTCCTGTCAGATCGGCGAGTATAATACAATCATGCGCTTCATGTGATGGAAGCTCATACTGCTTTTTACACGCGCCTGTCATTCCGTCCAAAATACAGAATTTTTTATCCATCACGCAGAGAATTTCCAGATTGCCATCTCCGTCAAAATCACAGATCTGGATCGGAAAATCTGAGCCGAAATTACCGGGTTTTTCCATTGGTTTTCCTGTCTGCCACAGCATTGTTCCATCCATGCGGTACACAGTCACACAGGTTATCTGGTGTGGTACATAGCGATCATCAATACCGCTGTCACCTTGGGCAAAAATAACCTCCATGCGTCCATCTCCATCCAGATCACCCAAGAGACCTTTGCCGCCACCTGCCTCAGATATAGTAAATCTGCTAATTTCATAAATCTCACTCATGTTATCTATTACTCCTCATGAAATGCCTTGTAAACCTCTGTACACATTAAGATAAAGGCACCAGCTCCATGCAGATCATTCTCACTGGTAGGTCTGTCACAGTAGAACTTATAGTCTCCCACACCTGTGCCCACACAGATATTATCAATGATCACGCCCTGTTCATTGTATTTGAGACGATTAATAATTCCCTTATAGCCAAGCTCTGCAATTTCCAGATAAGATTTGTCCAGATAGCCTGCTTTTACTGCCTTGCATATTGCTGCAACATACAGACATGTACAGGAGGATTCCAGCCAGTTGCCTTCCTGTCCCATCTTATTCACAACCTGATACCAAAGCCCTGTCTCTTTATCTTGGAACTTTGCGATGGATTGAATTAACTCTGTCGTTAAGCGGATTAGCTCAGCTCTGTCCTTATGATCCTTCGGGAAGAAATCAAGCTCTTCCAAGATAGCAACTGGCACCCATCCGATAGAGCGTCCCCAGAATTCTGGTGCACGTCCAGTTTCTTTGTCTGCCCATGGCTGAACTTTCTTTGCATCCCATGCATGATACCACAAGCCTGTCACAGGGTCTTTGGTCTTTTTCTCCATCAGGAGTGCTTGGAAGGAACAGATATCAAAATACTCTGGCTGATCAAAGGTTGCTGCAAATTCAGCGCTGATAGGACCTGCCATATACAAACCATCCAGCCACATCTGCTCTGGATTGTTTACTTTATGCCAAAAACCGCCCTCTTCATTTTTAGGAAAATCTCTGATCAGCGGCAGAATAGTAAATAGTGCTTTCTTATAACGCTCATCCCCAGATTTTTTGTAAAGGTCATAGAGAAGAACGCCCGGCTGCAAATCATCTAACTGCCCTTGATCATATTCTGTGATGGTTCCATCTGCCAAGATAATAGAGTCCACCCATGCCTTAATGTAATTATAGTATTTTTCCTCTTGACAGATGTGGTAGGTTTTCTGCATACCAGAGAGAAAAACACCTTGATGGTAATGAAATCTTCCCACTGGCGGAAGTTCTGGTGCCTCAAATTTTTTCATCAATGTGTCACATGCCATCTTTGCATAGTCCAGAGCGGTATGCTCCTTGTAAACGAGATCTTTCATCTTTGTCCTCCTATTTATTAAATAATTTTTATTCTATATTATTTTACTCGAAATATGGATCGATATCTTCGTATTCTACTTTCCACATGCCATTCTTTGGAAAGCCCGGAAGTTCCTCACTGCATCCCTTATAGCCAGCAGTCATAATCGGGATCGCCAGAAGAAGGGCACCATTGCCCGGCAGGTAGAGAGGAAGATCCTTTCTCGATTTTTGAAGATTATTGCCACTTGCCACATAGCTATTCTTTAAGGTCTCCTTCATCAGAAGATCCACGGCAAGCTCTGGCTCTCCAAGCCTGACAGCCGTCATCGCCATAACAGCGAAGTCCCATCCCCACAGAGTAGGATAATTCCAACACTCTTCCACTTTTTTAAGGGTTGCCTTCATCACATTTTTATCAATCCTGTCACTTGGGAGCAGTCCATATGCCCCTAGCATAGAAGGATGATCGATATGGAAGTTCTCAAAGGTATCTTTACAGTTTTCATGTGCCAGATATACGCCGTGATCCTGTGGAACCTCAGCCATATTTTCACTCACTGTATCCCACATCGGATCATAGCTCTTATCAAGCCTTTTTGCCCACTCGGATGCAAGACGTAAGGTAAATCTCCAGTATTCCACCTCAAAGGCAGGATTCTTTGTCACCTCTGGCTTATGACACTCCTGAACTGGAATGACAGGGGAAACCAGATCATACTTCTTTGTCTCCTCATTATATACAACAAGATCGACCATAAACTCGGCAGTTTTTTCTATTAAGACCCAATATTTTTCTAGAAATTCTTCTGACTTATTCTGCTGATAAGCAAGCTCTAACATATAGATTATGTGCGGCTGTTGCCAGATCAAAAGAGGTGCCACCGCGGACGGGCAGTCGATTCCCTGATAGGCGATCATTTTTGGCCAGCGAGCTCCCTTATAGCCATTTCTTGCGGCATTTTCCTCAGCTTCTTTTATGTGTTCCACATACCATGGAAGGCTTCGCTCCAATAACTCAGTTCTCTTCCAAAGCGGTGTCCATGCACAGTGCCACAGATACATCTCCAGATGCATCTTGCCATACCAGCTATTGCAGGTAAGCCCCGTTTCCTGAGGCGGCAGAGAACCACAGGAATTGATGGCAGACAAATATTGGGATAGGATAATTCTGCGCTCCAGCTCAACTGCCCTCTCATCCTTGCTTTCATTCAGCTTAACGATACCACCGGTCTCCCAGAATCTCTTCCAGTATATCCTGCTGTGTTCAAGGACCTCCGATGCTGTCAATATGCTTTCCCCATCTGTCTTTAGAAATGTAACAGTAAAGGAGAAATTTTCAGAATTGGGCTTGAGAGTCAGACAATGCTTCTCCAGCGTTGCCTCTCCATGATCAAAACGAACGATCACATAATATATATCTCTGTCCAAAGTTCGTTTAAGCTTAAGATAGCCATCGCCTTTTTCTGTTATCTCTGTGGTATGCGCATCTTCTTGTTCCCAGTCTGATGCACTGATGGACGGAGAGCCGTAAGGAAAACAAATCTTTACAGAAAGTTCTTTTAACAAAGCCTTTGATGTAAGAACAAAACCTAACGTATCCTCCTTATTATCACAGGCAGTCTGTACATGACAATCAACACCATGATATATAAATTCACTGTCCAGTATTCCTTCATAGAGCTTAAGTTCCTGACTAACCTTTGACAGCTTGTCTGGCGTCATCTCCTTACCATCCCAAAAAAGCCCTATTCTAGCCAGATTTAACCTGTGTGGATTAACGCGGAGCCAATCATAGATCTCCTCATTGCCCGGCTGCTTTTTCTTTGGATAGGAAACCATCCTGCCGTTATAATCGTACTCTGTCATCACCACATCAGAAAGAGTATATTCATACTGCTCGTCACTTACTGGCTTTGTATGCCATCCCCACTGACTTTGGGTACACAAGGGCAGTACCTCGCTGTACTCTTTGTAAAAAGTCTGCATCCCTGTCACATCTGCCGTGAAGCCCAGCTCACCGTTTCCCACGGTAAGCGGAGAATCCAAGTCAATCTGTGTAAGAGTTGGATGATGCTTCGACACCAACCCATGTCGGTCAATCGCCATAGTATGTTCTCCTTTTCTAATTACAGTTTTTTTGTCATAAAAAAAGTATATCACTGAAAAATTTCTCTCAGGTCTTAAGAGAATTCTTTCAAGCTAAATTATATCATACCTATTTTATTTTTTCAACGAAACTTCCTTATTTTATCATGTTTTTCGGACTTTATTTTCCGTTGCATTTTTAGGAATAATAAGGTAAACTACAGGTAGAAGCAGAGAGGGCACATACACAGAAAGGAAAAAATAAGAATGACGAACAAGACAAAAAAAATCCTTTTTCAAGATAATTTTTCCAAGTTTCCCATCGGCGAGTTTCCATATGACCCAGATCATTCTGCTACAGGAGAATACCATTATATAACAGAACCGGGATACGCAGGGGACTGGATCAATCAGGTATGTAACTATACCTACAATGGATCTGGACCAAGCTGGATTATCACAGAATATAATGGAATCCACTATATGGAGCAGATGCGGATAGAAAAAAATAAGCCACATCGCATTTTCCCCACATTGCAGACCGGAAGCCCGCTATGGTTTGATTATACTATCAGCGTCAAGCTAAAAAGACTCTCCACCAAAGGCTGTGCAGGTCTTGTCTTTTGTATGCAGAATAGTTTAAATACCCTTGCTTTTCTATTGGAAGATCAACATGCAAAGCTGGTCTATCGCCACAAAGAGCAGGTAAGTATATTATGTAAGACTACATTCGCGCATACTTGTGACAATCTCTATACACTCTCTGCATCTGTGCAAGGAGAAACTGTCACTTGTTCTATAGATGGACACCAACTTCTCTGTACCCAGACTTCTCTTGCTGCGCGAGGCGGAAAAGTCGGCATCACGGCAGACTGCCCGACGCAATTTACAGATGTGCTAGTGGAAACTGACCAAGAAACCTATCAAACAATTCTTACTAAGCATGCAGAAGAAGAAAAACAGAAAATCAAGTTGCAATCAAGGTATCCTTCCATGAAGCTGTGGAAAAAAATAGATCTAAAAAACTTTGGAACCAGCCGCCAGATTCGCTTTGGACATCTAACGGGAACTAGAGAGTGGTATATTGTTCTGGCACAGGCACAAAAACGTGTTCACCGTGATGCATATGCACATATTAGCTGTCTGACAGCGATTGATCTGAACGGAAATATTCTGTGGCAGAAAGGAGAACCTTCGGAACAAAGTGCTATACTTGGAAAAATTTCTGCGGATATTCCATTTCAAGTTTATGATATTAATAACGATGGCAAGGATGAAGTGATATGGGGCTGCAATTTCGAGATTCAGATACTTGACGGCGCGACAGGTGAAGTGATAAAAAGTGCCAAGACACCTCTGTCTGATGATATGGATCACACGTTAATCGGTGTCCCTTACCAGATCTATGCCTTTGATCGCATTAACCCCGACGGTATACGTATAGCTAATTTTTCCGGCAATGCCCATCCCTCTGATATTTTAATTAAAGACCGCTATTGTAGAATTTATGCATTGAACTCTGATTTGGATGTAATGTGGAAGTACAAAAGTTCCAAAAATACTGGACATTTCCCTCTTGCTCTCGATGTAAATGGTGATGGCCATGATGAAGTATTGTGCGGATATACCTTACTGGATCATCTTGGAAATCCGATCTGGACACTGCCGATAGAAGCAGATCACACGGATGAAATTGTTGCCGGCAAATGGATGGAGGGAAGTGAAAAAGGATATTTTGCCTGTGTATCAGGAACACAGGGCTTCTTCCTCGCGGATTTTCAGGGAAATATCGTGATGCATGATTATATTGGACATGCACAGAGGATCAGCGTGGGAAATTACTGTCCAGATATGCCGGGATTCCAGCTTATAGTTAGTAATTTTTGGGGACATCAAGGGATTCTTTATCTATATGATTCCAAGGGAACCCCTATCTGGGAGATGGAGAATGAGACGAATGGTAATATTCTGGCACCAGTCAACTGGAAAGGTGATGGCTCCGATCTTATTTTACTCAACGCTGATGTAGCACGAGGAGGATTGATAGATGGAAGTGGTATGCAGGCTGTTACTTTTCCAGATGATGGACATCCTACCATGTGCTGTGAGGCGATCGATCTGTGTGGTGATGCAAGAGATGAGCTGGTTGTGTGGGATTATCATAGTATGTATATCTATACACAGTCAGATGGCGTGCTAGAAAACTGCTATCATCCAGTAAAATATCCTATCTACAATGCATCAAACTACAGAGGAGAATACTCCTTTCCAGATAAAAGTTATATAACCTTTCAGGAAGATCCCTGTGCAAGGGCAAGTCGTTGATGAAAACTTCTTAGCGTTTGGAATCAGATTGCGCTGCGAGTTCAGATATAGTTGACGGGAGTATATGAAAAAAGCACGTCGGGGGAGACGTGCTTTTTTCTGGAATGGAATGTATTTCCATAGAGGAGTTTATACAATTCCTTATCTAACCAAAGCTTCCCATTCTTTTGGCAGATAAGGAAGAGTATGGCGAATCATATCCCTTAACAGGGTTCTTGCGTCCTTAGGAAGACAATGAGCTTTTACAAGAGGATCATTGACGAACGCTTTCAGTGCCAGTTCAAAATCAGGATGAAGAGCAGCCCGCAGGATGTCTTCATGATTTTCTATATGTGGCTTTGTCAAAGCAAGAAGATTCTCTGGCATCTCTCCCGCAATTAACGGGAAGATAGAATCTTTTGCGAATACTGCATTAGTCTCCACAACGGCTGTTCTTGGTAGATTTGGTATCTGTCCATAAGTATTAGGAATATTGACATTACTTACCATGCGAGTCAGTCCACATAATGCTTTCATAAGCAGCACACCTTCCTCGCCGGACGGTTTGAGCTTTACGCCCTCCTCACCCTTTACAAGCCTTGCACTTTTTTCGAGACGTTTTTTTAAATCTTCTTTTCTATAGGCTACGGTTGTTAAACCAAATTTCCAGCTTTTAACAGTATCTGGATCATTCAGATACTCATCACCCGGCATAAACTCAGCGAGATGGCGATCACCTGCCGCTGCGATATATCCATATCTTCGGAACAGATCGAACTTTACACGCTGTGCGCTGACAAAAGAATTATTCATCCAATTATTGTCGCCGCCCTCGCTCATACCTTCTTCATAATGTTCATCAATATATTTTCGATAGACAGGGAACAAATCGATGCCCTTGTAGGAAGCGCGGTCAAACCACGTAAAATGATTTATTCCAAGAACATTGACCATAATTTCACTTCTGTCTATATTCTCGATATCAAACGTTTCTTCACAAATACTCTTTAAAATCTTCTGTGTGCCAAATACCTCATGACAACAGCCGAATGCCTTGATTTCAGGAAAAATATGATACAAGACCTTCACGCATAATGACATAGGATTTGTATAATTAATAACCCATGCTTTAGGAGCGTATGTTTTGATTGCCTCAGCGATCTCTATGTACATAGGGAGAGTGCGAAGTGCCCTCACCAGTCCTCCCGGACCAGCCGTATCGCCCACAGACTGATAGATACCATATTTCTCAGGAAGATGAACATCATACTCCATCTCGTCAAAGGTGCCGGGTAAAATAGAGATAATCACAAAATCCGCACCCGTCAATGCATCCTTTAAAGAAGGAACAGCCTGATAATTCCATTTTCCACAACTCTCAGCATTGGCAGATAATTGATTACCTATTGTCTCGTTATGTTTGGCTGCCTCCATATCAATATCATAAAGTGCAACTGTGCCAGAAAGCGCAGGTTCTACAGCGAGATCGCCCATCAGGCTCCATGCCCAACCACGGGAACCGCCTCCTATATATGCAATCTTTAGATCAGTGACTTTAGAATCTTGATAGACCATAATGGAATCCCCTTTCCTGACAAAACAGTTATACTTGCTTTACATTTGTTATTATAATATAATGTAGAAGAAGAAAATTGAAAAATATTGCCCTATTTTATAAAAAATAGAACTATAGAATACAAATCACATAAGAACGAGGAAGGTATGAAGCAGGTAGTATTTAAAGAACGAATCCCCGGATTGATGACAGAACAGGTTATCAATGACGAGGAATTTAATATGAATGTCAGGCATATGCACAGTGAATATGAGATCTATTATCTTCTGGAAGGAAAACGTTATTATTTTATTGAAAGTGAGACAATTCTAATTCATCCGGGAACATTGCTGTTTATCAAGAAAGAGACGATACATAAAACCACCAGTGTCGCGGGCTATCCGCATTATAACAGAATGTTGATTGAGCTAAAGCAGGATTGGATGGAGGATTTCTTTCAGAGGCTTCGCGTAGTCACCATAGAGGGATTTTTTGAAAAATGTCGGGTGGTGGAGCTTGATGCAGAAGGGCAGAGACTGGCAGAACAGACAATACTTGCTATCTCGAAAGAGGCACATGACAGGGAGATTGGATATGAGCAGATGATACGGGCTCGGCTGATAGAATTGATGTTGTATATTATCCGCAACAAGCAGATGGGGCCGCCGATCGATTCATCCGGGAAGCAGCTATCGGCGAAGTGCTGCAAGGTCAATGAGGTGGCAGAATATATTCAGGAAAATTGTCATAAGAAATTATCTCTGATATGGCTGGCGGAACATTTTTTTGTGAGTAAATGTTATCTCAGCCGTATTTTTAAGGAAGTGACGGGTTTCACGGTAAATGAGTATTTGACAGTACAGAGGATTAAGAGAGGAAGGCGGCTTCTGGAGACAACAGATTATAATATTACGCAAATATCTGAGATGTCAGGGTTTGAGAGTGTCACTTACTTTGAAAGAGTGTTTAAAAAACAGATGGGGCAGACGCCATTTAAGTACAGAAAGCTGCGTTTGGTCAAAATAAAGGAATAGTATTTGTGCGTAATTATTTGCATTAATTATAAATTTTTTAAATGCTGAAGTTAATTTGATGTTGAAAAATTGTTATATCATTTTCGGGAAAGATCCGCCCAGCGAACTGCCTGTGGTTCTCCGTCACCCCGCTCCCGCTTAGTGAAAAACGCAGTGGACGCTAAGCTCGAAACGACCTCGCTAAGCGCCAGCGTTTTTCAATAGGTTCCTTGAGAACCACAGGCAATTCGCTGGGCTGTTTTATCAGTAAGACAAAACACGTTGTAATTCTGCTTATATAGGATTGATAAATAGTTTTTGTTATCTTCAATATAAGAAGATTTGATGATCTATGAATACAAATATTAAAGTAGACATAGAACCTTAAACATACGCAGAATCACAATGTATCTGAAATATTCAACAAAGTAGTATCGCCCAACTGCTGTTTTCCTCAAGGAACCTATTGAAAAACGTCGGTACTTAGCGAGGTAGTTCACGAGCTTAGTACCCGTTACGTTTTTCACTAAGCGGGAGCGGGGTGACGGAGGAAACAGCAGTTGGGCGATACGAACCTTTTCCGAAAATGAGAGAAGAACACTATCCTACAAGAAATTATATTAATTTAAAAACTGTAGATTGG
This sequence comes from uncultured Lachnospiraceae bacterium, assembly GCA_910588535.1. Taxonomy (GTDB): domain Bacteria; phylum Bacillota; class Clostridia; order Lachnospirales; family Lachnospiraceae; genus RGIG8607. The sequence continues at coordinate 136,229 of CAJUOO010000001.1, forward strand.
GAAAGACATTTATGAATGAAGAAAAATTTTTAAAGGCATGTCAAAAGATAGTGAATCATCATAGGGAGAAGAATAAAATTGGTACATTGGGTGAAAAAACGCTTCATGCTGTGCTGAAAAATTATTTTGAGCCCGATGAAACAAAACAGGAGATACGTGTGGGATCTTATTATGCTGATATTTTTGACGGAGAGGCGATCATTGAAATACAGACACGCCAATTTAATAAACTGAGAGAAAAGTTATCTATATTTTTAAAAGAGTATCCTGTGACGATCGTGTACCCGGTTCCGGGTGAGAAACACTTGTATTGGCTGGATCAGGAGAGTGGTGAGCTGTCCAGAGGAAGGCTGTCTCCAAAAAAAGGCACACCCTATGAGATCTGTGCAGAATTATACAAGATCAAAAACTATCTGAGAAATCCGAACCTGCATTTTCATATTTTGATACTGGAAGTAGATGAATATCGGTTTCTTAACGGATGGAGCAAAGATAGAAAACGTGGTTCTTCGCGCTGCGACAGAGTACCTAGAAGAATCATCAGTGAGCTTTGCATTACCGATCGGAGTGATTATAGAAAGTTGTTACCCGGCGGACTGCCAGAGAGATTTGGGAGCAAGGAGTTTGCTAAGTCTGCACATATTTCAAGAAGACTGGCGCAGATAACTTTACATATCCTTCTTGAGACGAAAACTGTACAGCGAGTGGGAAAAAGCGGCAATGCATGGATATATCAGATGGAGAAGATATAGTGGATGAGACTCTCAAATTCATATGTACTTGACAATAAAAATAGGAAAGCTTATAATAAAACCATGAATTGCCATAAGTGAGAACAACAAGGATGGAGAGAGTAATCTGTTTCCAAAAGGTACAGAGAGCTGGGAGGGGTGAGATCCGGCACGAGTAGGCGGCAGATGAAGATCGCTCTGGAGTTGCATAGCTGAAGTTAGTAGGCTTTGCCGGCGTCCTGCCGTTATCCGGGACTCATATAACAGTATGTTGAAATAGGTGGTATAGCAAAGAATAACCTTTGCCCTGTTCGCAGGGTGAAGGTTTTTTTACTGTAGGATAGAGCTGTATGGCAGTTTTTTGCCGCCAAAATAGAAATGGAGGAGAAGACGTGTATAACAAGGTGTCAACGGACTTGAACTTTGTGGAGAGAGAGAAGAAAGTTGAGCAATTCTGGAAGGATAATGATATTTTTAAAAAGAGCATGGAAAATCGGACGGAGGGGGATACCTATACCTTCTATGATGGTCCGCCCACTGCGAACGGCAAGCCACATATCGGGCATGTGCTGACACGCGTGATTAAGGATATGATTCCAAGATACCGCACGATGAAGGGCTATATGGTGCCAAGGAAAGCGGGCTGGGACACACACGGGCTTCCTGTGGAGCTGGAAGTGGAGAAGCTCTTAGGACTTAACGGAAAAGAACAGATAGAAGGATATGGTGTGGAGCCATTTATCGGCCATTGTAAGGAAAGTGTCTGGAAGTACAAGGGAATGTGGGAGGATTTCTCAGGAACGGTGGGCTTCTGGGCAGATATGGAGCACCCATATGTCACCTATGAGAATGACTTTATTGAGTCAGAGTGGTGGGCACTTAAGCAGATATGGGAGAAGAAGTTACTATATAAGGGCTTTAAGATAGTTCCTTATTGTCCGCGCTGCGGGACGCCGCTTTCCAGCCATGAGGTTGCTCAGGGTTATAAGGATGTAAAGGAAAAGTCTGCGATTGTAAAGTTTAAGGTCAAGAATAAAGAGAAGGAATATATCCTTGCGTGGACGACCACTCCGTGGACGCTTCCGTCTAATGTGGCGCTCTGTGTGAATCCTGAGGAGAGCTATGTTAAGGTAAGGATGAAGGAAGAGGATGTCGTTTATTATATGGCAGAGGCTCTCTGCGACACCGTTCTATCTGAAAATACGTATGAGATCTTGGAGCGATTTACAGGAAAGGAATTTGAGCATACCGAATATGAGCCGCTGTTTGATTTTGTTGTAGATATTTGTAAAAAGCAGAATAAGAAATCTCATTTTGTGACCTGTGATAATTATGTCACATTGACAGATGGCACGGGTGTTGTGCATATTGCACCAGCATTTGGTGAGGATGATGCAAATGTGGGAAGGAATTATGATCTTCCTTTTGTTCAGCTTGTGGATTCCAAGGGTGAGATGACCAAGGAAACGCCTTGGCATGGTCTTTTCTGCAAGAAGGCGGACAAAGAGATCTTGATAGATCTGGACAAGCGGGGACTTTTGTTTGCGGCGCCAAGTTTTGAGCACAGTTATCCACATTGTTGGAGATGTGATACACCACTTATCTATTACGCAAGAGAATCGTGGTTTATCAAGATGACTGCCGTGAAGGAGGATCTGATTCGAAATAATAATACGATCAACTGGATACCAGAGAGCATTGGAAAGGGACGCTTTGGTGATTGGCTGGAGAACATTCAGGACTGGGGCATCAGCCGTAATCGTTATTGGGGAACCCCGCTCAATATATGGGAGTGTGAGTGTGGTGAGCAGCATGCGATTGGTAGTATTCAAGAATTAAAGGAAATGTCTGATAATTGCCCTGAGGAGATTGAGTTACATCGACCATTTATCGATGCTGTGACAATTCGATGTCCGAGATGTGGCAAGGAGATGAAGCGCGTGCCGGAGGTGATTGACTGCTGGTTTGATTCCGGGGCTATGCCATTTGCACAGCATCACTATCCATTTGAAAATAAGGAATTGTTTGAGAAGCAGTTTCCAGCAGATTTTATCTCTGAGGCGGTGGATCAGACAAGAGGATGGTTTTATTCCCTGCTTGCAGAGTCTACTCTGCTCTTTAACAAGGCGCCATATAAGAATGTTATCGTTCTGGGGCTTGTTCAGGATGAGAATGGGCAGAAGATGAGCAAATCTAAGGGAAATGCAGTCGATCCGTTTGAGGCGCTCGCAAAGCATGGAGCGGATGCCGTGCGCTGGTATTTCTATATTAATAGTGCGCCGTGGCTGCCTAATCGTTTTCATGATAGAGCTGTTACAGAAGGACAGCGCAAATTTATGGGAACTTTGTGGAATTCCTATGTATTTTTTATTACGTATGCGAATATAGATAATTTTGACGCGACGAAATATACTTTAGAATATGATAAACTTCCTATTATGGATAAATGGTTGCTGTCAAGGTTGAATACAGTGGTTGGTGAGGTTGACAATGATCTGATGAATTATCGGATTCCAGAGGCTGCGAGGGCTTTGCAGGATTTTGTTGACGAGCTGAGCAATTGGTATGTGAGGCGTTGTAGAGAGCGCTTCTGGGCGAAGGGCATGGAGCAGGATAAGATAAGTGCGTATATGACGCTGTACACAGCATTGTTGACAATCTGTAAGGCTGCAGCGCCCATGATTCCATTTATGACAGAGGAGATCTATCAAAATCTGGTGAGGACAAATGATAAGACAGCGCCGGAGAGTATTCATCTTTGTGATTTCCCGGAGGTGAAGACAGAGTGGATTGACAAGCGTCTGGAAACAGATATGGATGAGGTGGTCAAGGTTGTGGTTCTTGGCAGAGCATGCCGCAATGCGGCCTCCATCAAAAATCGCCAGCCAATCCGTGCAATGTTTGTAAAGACGGATAAGGAGGAGCTTTCTGAATTTTACACGGAGATTATTGAGGATGAGCTGAATGTCAAGAATGTGCAGTACACAGATGATGTGAGAAGTTTTACTTCTTACAGCTTTAAGCCTCAGCTTCGCACGTTAGGGAAACGTTTTGGCAGCCAGATCAATGCGTTGAAGGAACTGCTTGCAGGGCTTAACGGCAATGAGGCGATGGACGAGCTTAATGAGAAGGCCACTCTTACTGTAGTGCTGAATGGCAATGAGGAAGTGATTGCGAAGGAAGATCTGTTGATTGAGACTGCCCAGACAGAGGGCTATGTGTCAGACAGTGATAATGGTATTACGGTTGTGCTGGATACCAATCTTACGCCGAAGCTGATTGAGGAGGGCTATGTCAGAGAGCTTATCAGCAAGCTGCAGACCATGCGCAAGGAAGCTGGTTTTGAGGTGACAGACCATATCCGCGTATATCAGACAGAAAATGAAAAGATCGCTGAGATTCTCAAGAAACATGAAGAAGAGATCAGAAGAATTGTATTGGCAGAAGAGATCGTGATCGGGCAGCTCTCTGGAGTCTTAAAAGAGTGGGACATCAATGGAGAGAAGACAATGCTTGGTGTGGAGAGAACGATATAGGTTGTCAATAGGATCCTGTCAGAACCAACATAAGCGGAATGGTAGCTTTAGATAAAATATTAAGGAGGGCATCAAAGTTGAAAAGAAAGTTTGACAAGGAGTTTTTTAAGAGAAGTGTGCTGTATAATGTGAAGACATTATTCAGAAGGACGATCGAGGAGGCGACGCCACAGCAGATTTTTACAGCGGTTTCCTATGCGGTGAAGGATGCGATTATTGATGCATGGCTTGCCACACAGAAGGAGTATGAGAAGAGTGATCCCAAGACAGTGTATTATCTGTCCATGGAGTTTTTAATGGGAAGGGCACTTGGAAATAACCTGATTAACTTGACTTTTTATGACGGGGTGAAGGAAGCTCTGAAGGAGCTTGGATGTGATATGAATCTGATCGAAGATCAAGAGCCAGATCCGGCTCTTGGAAATGGCGGTCTGGGTCGTCTGGCAGCGTGCTTTTTGGATTCGCTTGCCTCTCTTGGCTATTCTGCTTATGGATGTGGCATCCGCTATCGTTATGGAATGTTTATGCAGAAGATTGAAGATGGCTATCAGGTGGAGGCGCCGGATGATTGGTTAAAGGATGGGAATCCATTCGAGATTCGCAGAGATGAATATGCGACGGAGGTAAAATTCGGTGGATATGTGCGTGTAGTCAGAGATGCAAATGGCAGAGAGCATTTTATTCAGGAGAATTATCAGGTAGTCCGCGCTGTTCCTTATGATCTTCCAATTGTTGGATATGGGAACAATGTAGTCAACACACTTCGTATCTGGGATGCACAGCCGGTTCAACGCTTTAATCTTGCTTCCTTTGATAAGGGAGATTACCATACTGCTGTGGAACAGGAGAATCTGGCAAGAACGATTGTTGAGGTGCTCTATCCAAATGATAACCATTATGCAGGGAAGGAGCTGCGCCTAAAGCAGCAGTATTTCTTTATTTCTGCAAGCATCCAGACAGCGGTAAAGAAGTACAAGGATAAGCACAGTGATATTAAGAAGTTGTATGAAAAGGTGACATTCCAGCTCAATGATACACATCCTACGGTTACTGTGGCAGAGCTTATGAGAATCCTTATGGATGAGGAAGGACTTACATGGGAAGAGGCATGGGGTGTGACGACAAAGACCTGTGCTTACACAAATCATACGATTATGTCTGAGGCGTTGGAGAAGTGGCCGATCGAGCTGTTCTCAAGGTTGCTTCCTAGAATCTATCAGATTGTGGAGGAGATTAACCGCCGTTTTATTTTGGAGATTCAGAATAAATATCCGGGACAGCAGGATAAGATTAAGAGTATGGCTATTATCTATGATGGTCAGGTAAAGATGGCACATCTTGCGATTGTCGGAGGCTTTTCCGTCAATGGTGTGGCAAAGCTGCACACAGAGATTCTCAAGAAAGAGACATTACATGATTTCTATCTGATGATGCCAGAGAAATTTAATAATAAAACAAATGGTATTACCCAGAGAAGATTTTTGCTTCATGCAAATCCGCTTCTGGCAAATTGGGTGACAGATAAGATTGGCGATGGCTGGATCACAGATTTGATGCAGATGGATAGATTATCCGTCTATGTGGACGATGTAAAATGTCAGGAAGAATTTATGCAGATTAAGTATCAGAACAAGGTGCGTCTGGCAAAATATATTTTGGAGCACAATGGGGTGGAGATTGATCCAAATTCCATCTATGATGTTCAGGTAAAGCGTTTGCATGAATATAAGCGCCAGCTTTTGAATATCCTTCATGTAATGCATCTGTACAATGAGATTAAAGAAAATCCTGATATGGATTTCTATCCAAGGACCTTTATCTTTGGCGCGAAAGCAGCAGCGGGCTATCGCCGAGCAAAACTTACCATTAAGCTGATCAACAGTGTAGCTGAGGTGATCAATAATGATAAGTCCATTAACGGAAAGATTAAGGTAGTATTTATTGAGAACTACCGTGTATCCAACGCGGAAATTATCTTTGCTGCAGCTGATGTCAGCGAGCAGATCTCCACAGCGAGCAAGGAGGCTTCCGGTACAGGTAACATGAAGTTTATGTTAAATGGTGCGGTGACACTTGGAACGATGGATGGCGCCAATGTGGAAATTGTGGAGGAGGTAGGAGCAGAAAATGCATTTATCTTCGGTCTGAGCTCTGATGAGGTTATTCGCTATGAAAATGAGGGCGGCTACGATCCAATGGATATTTTCAACAATGATCAGGCAGTGCGCAAGGTGTTGATGCAGCTTATTAATGGATACTATGCTCCAAATGATCCAGAACTGTTCCGCGAGATATATGATTCCTTGTTAAATACCAGACAGAGCGACAGGGCGGATACTTATTTTATCTTAAAGGATTTCCAGTCTTACGCTGAGGCACATAAAAAGGTAGATAAGGCATACCGTGACAGAAAAGCGTGGGCGAGAATGGCAATGTTAAATACTGCAAAATGTGGTAAATTCTCCTCTGACAGAACCATCCAGAATTATGTAGATGATATCTGGCATCTGGATAAGGTAGAAGTAGAGCTTATTGAGGAATAAAAGGATTCAAACAAAAAGAGTGCAGTTTGTGTCTGTGTGCTGCTTGGCACAAAATTGTTTTATGCGCGGGAATGTGTAGAGAAATAAGCTGTTATAGCGATATGCAATCTCGCGCAGAGAGCATAAATTGCATGCAAATACCCAAAGCAGCGCAGAAAAGAGGGTTGATATGGCAGTTTTAGTGACAGGCGGTGCAGGCTTTATAGGAAGCCATACCTGTATAGAGCTTTTGGAGGCAGGCTATGAGGTGGTTGTTGTAGATAATCTTTGCAATTCCAGTGCAGAGGCGGTGCGGCGCGTGGAGGAGATCACAGGAAAGAAGATTACATTCTACGAGGCAGATCTGCTTGATCGCGCAGCGATGGAAGGGATATTTGACAAGGAAAATATTGAATCCGTCATACATTTTGCAGGGCTTAAGGCTGTGGGAGAATCTGTTGTGAAGCCTCTGGAATATTATTATAATAATATTACAGGTACCTTAGTGCTCTGTGATGTAATGAGAAATCATGGGGTGAAGAAGATTGTGTTTAGTTCTTCTGCAACTGTGTACGGAAGCCCGAAGAGTGTGCCGATCAGGGAAGATTTTCCACTGTCAGTGACGAACCCTTATGGACGAACCAAGTTAATGTTGGAGGAAATTCTCACCGATCTTCATACAGCAGATCCAGAATGGAATGTGATTCTGCTTCGCTACTTTAATCCTGTCGGAGCGCATAAGAGCGGAAAAATTGGGGAAGACCCAAAAGGGATACCTAATAATCTGACACCATATATTACACAGGTGGTAGTAGGTAAGCTAAAGGAAGTAGGTGTATTCGGCAATGATTACCCGACACCAGACGGAACGGGCGTGCGTGATTATATCCATGTGATGGATCTGGCGGCTGGACATGTAAAAGCGTTGACTATGCTGAATAAGGAGAGCAAGGTGCGTATCTACAATCTTGGAACAGGCAAAGGCTACAGTGTGCTTGATGTTGTAAAGGCATTTTCCAAGGCGGCTGGCAAGGATATTCCATATGTGATTAAGCCAAGAAGAGCAGGTGACATCGCAGAGTGCTATGCAGATCCAGCTCTTGCATATGCGGAGCTTGGATGGAAGGCAGAGAGAACATTGGATGAGATGTGTGAGGACAGCTTGCGCTGGCAGCTTGCAAATCCAGAAGGATATAATAAATAGATATATTTTAAAAGAGGGGGTCCGCTCATTGAGAGCGGACCTTTTATGTGCAGGAGCTTGTAGAGGAATTAGCAGAAGCTGCATGTGCCCCGTGCAGCGGACCAAAGAAAGGCATGATTTTGCACAGTGGGAGTATACCGTTAAGACGACAGTGCGCGAGACAGGCAGCGGGCAGGGGAACCTTTTCTACTTGATTGAGCGCATATAGAGAAGATATTCCGAAAAATTTGATATATCACAGTACCCTTGCGACTAATTGTGCCAGTTCCTTTAGCCTAGTTAGAGAATGGGCAAAGAATTGATGGTAAGCAGGACAGAGATAATTTTTCGGAAGTTCGGTATCATCAGTTTTTACTCGGTAGCGCATACAGCCCCCACGGCAGAGAAAGTAGTATTTGCAGGATAGACAGGTGGATGGTTTTTTCTCTGAGGCTTCTATAAAGCCTAGTTCCTTTCGTTTTTGATTGATGGCTGTAAGATCAGTGGTAGTGATATTTCCAAGGCAGTAGGAATCCATGACATAGAAATCACAGGGATAGACACTGCCGTCAGCTTCCACAACATGCTGCATACTACAGATCCCATTCATATCGCATGCTTCCGCATAACCATAGATTAACAGAGAGAGGTAATTGTCAAACAATCGAATGGAAATCCCTCGACCAGCCTTGAAATCTGTGTACCATAGATCAAATAGACGGCACAAAAAGGTAGAATACAATTCATTAGTCAGAGAGTATTCCATAGAGCCGGGAGGTGCTTGAAAGGGATCAAGGCAGGGGATAAACTGTAGATATTCAAATTTGTTTTTCTGGTAAAAGCGATAAATTTTATCAATATTTGCTGCTGTTTTTTTGTTGACAACGGTAAGAATATTAAAGTCTACCTGATAGCTTTGAAGAAGATGTATGGTATTCATTATTTCATAAAAGGTATCTTTCCCTTCTGGTGTATGCCGGAAGGCATTGTGAGTGTGGATGGTGCCATCCAAGGAGATTCCCACAAGAAAGTGATGTTTGGCAAAGAAAGCAGCCCATTCTTCAGAAAGCTGATAGCCGTTGGTCTGTATGGCAAAGTGGAGGTTTATCTTCGCCTGATTGTATTTTTGACATAATGTAAGAAATTTATGGTAGAAGGGCAGCCCGGCAAGTGTGGGCTCTCCTCCCTGAAAGGAAAAGGTACATTCTCCTTCGGCGTAGGCGAAAGCCTTTTTTATAAGTTCTTGTAAGGTACTCTCCGATATAATACCGTAAGAGGATATGCGTCGTAGGTTCATAATATCTGAGTAGAAGCAATAGCCGCATCGAAGATTGCAGGTTCCCGATGCAGGTTTTATAAAAAGATGAAGAGGTGGCATAGAAAGCTCCTTTATGTATTAAGCATAACATCTTGTAAATTTTATACTTTATCTACTGTTAAAAATGTGTTGTATCATTTTCTGGAAAGGTCCGCCCGGCGAACTGCCTGTGGTTCTCCGTC
>CAJUOO010000002.1 GCA_910588535.1 uncultured Lachnospiraceae bacterium
CGAACCCACGGTCCCTTTCGGAATCACTGGTTTTCAAGACCAGCTCCTTAAACCGCTCGGACACCTCTCCATGTTGCTCTAATACTGCGGGACAAGAATGTCACCACCGTCAGCGCAAGATTTAGTATAGCACTGGATAATTTATCTGTCAACCAGTTTTTTTCATATTTTTGTATTTTTTTTTAGCATCTCTGCAAACACCTCTGCTATCAGTAGATCCTCTGGTGTTGTTATCTTTATATTCTCATAAGATCCTTCTAGCAATTTTACAGGATATTGTAGATATGTCTCCACCACCATTGCGTCATCTGTGACAGGAATCTCATGTTCCATCAGCATAGAATATGCTTTCCACACAATTTCATAAGAAAATGCCTGCGGTGTCTGTACCGCCCATACATTTTGTCTTTCGGGCGTCTGCACCGCAAATTGATGACTGTCGGTTATTTTAATAGTATCCTTCACTGGCATCCCGACCACACAGGCTTTGTATTTTTTTACTGCCTCTATTGTATCAGCAATTATTTTTTTTGTCACCAATGGCCTTGCACCATCATGAATTAAAACATACTCTGTATCCTCAGAAAGAGCTTTAAGTCCCTGATAGACGGAGTGACATCTCTCTCTCCCACCCTCAGTTATACAAGAAACTTTATGAAATCCATATAACTGCACAATTTCTTTTTCACAATATGCAATCTCATCGGCACCTGTCACCAGCACAATCTCATCTACCGCACTTTCCTCAAAAGTGCGCAGAGAATAATACAGCACCGGCTTCTCTCCAAGAAGCAGGTACTGTTTGTGTACTGTGCTATTCATTCGCTTTCCTTGTCCTGCTGCCAGAACTATCGCTGCAATCTTTCCCATTCTCTTTCAGTGCTCCCCAAGCTTAAGATTAGGCACAGCATTTAGATCCCATCCATGCCGCGTCCCCTTTTGATACTCATAGTAGGCAGCTGCCCCAATCATAGCAGCGTTATCTGTGCACAAAATAGGAGATGGGTGATAAAAAGTAATCCCCTCCTTCTCACACGCCTGCTGCATTGCACTGCGAAGCGCTGAGTTGGAGGCAACACCTCCAGCTATCGCCAGACGATCGAGGTGATATTCCTTTGCCGCACAGATTGCATGTGAGACGAGAACTTCGACGATAGAAGTCTGAAAGGAGGCCGCGAGATCTGCTCTATCTATCTCTTCTCCCTTCATCTGATATGAATTCAGATAATTCAACACGGCAGATTTCACACCGCTAAAGCTAAAATCATATGGTGCTCCTTCTATCTGTGCCCTTGGAAACTCGATTGCATGGGGATTTCCCTCCTTTGCAAGCTTGTCGACCTTTGGACCACCCGGATACCCCAAGCCAATCGCTCTTGCCACCTTATCAAACGCTTCACCTGCAGCATCATCTCTTGTTCTTCCAAGAATCTCATACTCTCCATAATCGCGGACAATAACCAGATGTGTATGGCCTCCTGATACCACCAGACACACAAATGGCGGTTCCAACCCTTGATTCTCAATATAATTAGCTGATATATGTCCCTCTATATGGTGCACTCCTATAAGCGGAAGCCCTGCCGCATACGCGATCGCCTTAGCCTCTGCCACACCGACAAGGAGTGCCCCCACCAGTCCCGGACCGTAGGTCACTCCTATCGCTGTTATTTCCTTTAATGTCACCTTAGCCTCTGAAAGTGCCGCTTCTATCACTTGATTGATCTTCTCAATATGCTTTCTGGAAGCGATCTCTGGAACCACTCCTCCATATAGGGTATGTAGCTCTATCTGTGAGGAAATCACATTAGACAACACTGTCCGCCCATTTTTGACAACCGCAGCCGCTGTCTCATCACAGGAAGTTTCTATCGCAAGTATCAGAACATCTTTCATTGTCCTATTCATCATCATCCGCGCTGGCTGATGTAATCTGCCACCCGACAATCTTCCATCTGCCATTCTCATCCTTTCTCAGCATAAAATCCTCATAGGTCTTGCCGTACCCATTCTTATCATTCAGATAATACTTTACTGATATAGAGGCGTACTCCTGTCCATCCTCCGTATAATAATCCACGCTTCCGCTGTCCTCCAGCACATAACTTGTCACCACACGCTTCATCGCTCGATATTCTTCAATCTCGGCCTTTGTGTTCTCCAAAAAGGTATCTTCAGGATTGACAAGCAAAAGCTGCTCATCCATCAACTGCCTTGACTGCTGACATAATTTCTCCAAATTCTCATCAGTAAGCTTACTATCATACAGGCACTTTGTGATCTGGCTGTACAGATCCACAACCTTTCTCGGAGTGTTCGGGTAATCTGCCTCCAGATCTCTGGCTGTCAGCTTTCCTATATCTGTGACACTCGTCTCCTTCTCAGCGGGGGTATCTGTGCTGCGATTTGCCAAAAACGCATATGCTCCCATCGCCAAAACCACTATCAAAAAAGCGCCTAACGCCATTCGGAATTTTTTCATATAAGCCTCGATTCTACCGCCACTTTCTATCCTGCACCTTGCGGTAATATTTTAATTTTCCTGAAAATCCAGCTCGATGGTTTTTCCATCCTTGCAAACCTCGGTCTCTTTAAATATCTTCTGCACTGCTTTCAGATATTCTTCCGGCCGCATCAGTGACGGGCTATAATGCGTCAACCATAAGCGCCGCGGTTTTGCCTCCTTTGCAAGATTTGCTGCCTCGTAAAAGGTCATATGCTTGTATTCCTTCGCCTTCGCCTCTTTCCCCGGCTCCCCATACATTCCTTCACAGATAAAGAGATCTGCCCCTCTCGCCGCCTCCACGATCGCGGGAACTGGTCTGGTGTCTGTACAATATGTCACCTTGATCCCTTTTCTGTTCGGTCCCAGAACCATATCCGGCGTAACCTCTCTTCCCTCCACACAGACAGTTTCCCCCTTCTGAAGCCTGTTCCACTGTGTCTTCGGCACACCACACTCCAATGCTCTCTCCACCATAAACTTGCCGATGCGGTCAATCTGTATGGTATAGCCATAACAGATCACATTATGACTGACACGAAATGCCTCTATCCGATAACCCTCCCGCACTATCGTCTCATATGGCTCTGACAGCTCAACAAATTCAATTGGAAATGGAAGCTCCGGCGCTATCATGCGAAGCGCCGAAACTACCCGTTCAAGTCCTCTGGGTCCGATTAAAGTCAGTGGCTCTGTGCGCTCTGCATTTCCCATGGTTAAAAGCAAGCCCGGCAATCCGCTGATATGATCCGCATGATAATGGGTAAAACATATAACATCAATTGGCTTGAAGCTCCAGCCCTTCTCTTTTACGGCAATTTGCGTTCCTTCTCCGCAGTCAATTAAAATGGTGCTTCCATTGTATCTCGCCATCATGGACGTCAGCCAGCGATATGGCAGCGGCATCATCCCGCCCGTTCCCAGTAAACATACATCTAACATTCTGTTCTCCTTAGCAGTTGCTTTCAGGTGCCCTCATCCCGGTATTATAACCTCTTGCAGCAATCCTTCTTAACATTATTTTAGCACATAATCAAAGCTTTAGGCAATTATTTCCTAAAAAATTTCCACTTGTGACTCTATTTTCGGAGGAACTGCGAAATTCTGTATTAGCTTGTCGTAACATTCCTCACATATATCCAGACAATGGATCTCTCCATCCTTCTCTGAGAAATATCCCCACTCGACCTCAATCCTACACACAGCCTCGGTCAATATACCATCCGAGAGTGCAAGCTTGCGTCCGCAGCAATTACAGACAATTTCTGTCAGCTTCTTATCCCTGCCCCTTTGATATTTCCGCATGGTTCCCTCCATAAGCATGGCCTCTGCGATACCCCTGTTCCATCCTCCGCAACAGAAAATATGCAGGCAATTCCAATAATAACTCAGCCTGTGCCACAAACAAAACTCAAATATGGCACCAGCCTGAACTATTACTATTTTATTATACAGAAGGCGCACACTCATTTACAATGGTAATTTATAGATGCCTGCTTACTTTCCTGCCCACATAATTATGGCATCCTCCTTTGGCTTCTCATAAAAATTCGGCCGTATGCCGACAGAATGAAAGCCATGCTTCTCATATAGATGAACCGCAGCTACATTGCTGGCACGTACTTCAAGTGTCAGAGCTGTGATCCCGCTCTCGCGGGCGAGCTTTCCCGCCTCCCGCAAAAGAAGGTCCGCCACACCCCTTCTCCTCACACATTCTTTTACTGCCACATTAGTAATATCGGCTTCTTCCAAAGATTTCCACAGTCCTAAATAACCAAGAATTTCTCCATTTTCCTCCACAGTGAGATATATAGTGTTCTTATTGTGCAGTGCATCAAGAAAGCCCTGTGCTGACCAGGGCTGTGAAAACGTTCTCTGTTCAATCTCTTCTATCTGAGGAATATCCTCCTCCTTCATCAACCGAACTATCATTATTTTTCATCCTGCTCTGACAACTTAGCAGCCTCCTGCCTTTCCCTTCTCTCTCGCTCTGCCTGTGAAAGTCGCAGATAATCTGGTCTATACTCTGCTGCGCTCTCCACAACTCTTCGCCTATAATATTGCTCTGCCAGCACACCGACAGAACCTGCCCGCTGTCTGTTCATGTGTGCCGGGGCAAATGTATAGGACAATATAAGTTGCTCTTCTATTTTATCTCTAAATGCCGGAACACCATCACCCAGAAAAATAATTTCCTTATCTTGAAAGCTTTGATTTAGATCAGACAACAACTCTTCTATCCCTTCTGCACACTGTTCACGATAAGTAATAAGCTCATTATTCTGAAACTGATACACTCCTGCGTAAACCTGATCCCTTCTGGCATCCATAATGGGGACAATGATAGCACTGCTCCCCCATAAATTATACGCCATAGCTGCCATTGTCTCCACCGGAATAAGAGGCTTTCCAAGTGCAAGGCAAAGACCCTTTGCCGTCGCCGATCCTATACGCAGGCCAGTGAAGGAGCCGGGTCCCTTTGTTATGGCGATCGCATCCACCGTATCCAGATCAAGCTCTGTCATCTTTGCAACCGCATCAATCATGGGAAGAAGTGTCTGTGAATGTGTCTTTTTATAATTAATGGTGTACTCTGCCGTCAGCAGTTCATCCTCCACCACCGCTACAGATGCCACCAAGGAGGAAGAATCAAGTGCCAAAATCTTCATAATCTATTTCCTTTCACTGTTATCCTGCGACAGTCAAACCCCTCCGCCAACACTTTTTCTATATAGATCCATACAGCACTCTCAGGAATGAGACCACGTATCTGCTCTGCCCACTCCACCATACAGACACCATCGCCAAAGAAGCAGTCCTCATACCCAATCTCATCCATCTCCTCTTCCTCTCCAATGCGATACACATCAAAGTGATAGAGCGGCAACCTGCCCTCCTTATATTCCTGAAGAATTGTAAAGGTTGGGCTGTTCACTGGCTCTGTGATGCCCAGTCCCGACGCAAAACCTTGCGTAAACACTGTCTTTCCTACGCCAAGATCCCCACTTAGACAGAAAATCTGTCCCTTCTTCGCCATCTCTCCAAGCTGTCTTCCCAACACAAACGTCTCTTCTGGGCTGTAGGTTTTCCATTCTGTCTCCAAATTTCTCTCTGTATCTGTCATAGCTTTTTCCGTGACTCCTTTATAAGCTGTGATAACAACTGCGCTTGTCCATCAAGCTGACTTTTGGGAATAATATTTGCGCGGACACTGTTTCCATACAGGTAAAGATACCTTTTTCCATCTCTCACCCGCCACAGATCGCTCCACAGTGCATCTGCCTTCTGTTCACCCTGATGCATGGTAAAACCTTTTTGGGTGAAAATATACTCTATCGGAACTGAAAAGCCCACATTCTTCTTCACCTGTTTTACCGAGCGCAAAAAAAGAAGCAATGGATTAATTACCGTAAACAACAAGGCAGAAATAATTAAAACCACCTGATAGGGAAAATCCACACTGTCAAAACAATAAAGCAACATCCCAAAGGCTGCAAGAGAAAATAAAAGGCTCAGCACACCACCAACTGATCGATAGGTATGCTGAAGCATAAACCAGAATAAATCCTTCGCCGTCACCGTGACGGTCACTTTTACCTCTTTTTCCATGGAAACCCTCTCTTGTCTCAAATCATACCATTATAGAATCATTGATGATTATATAACAAAATATGGATATTGACAACACCCTATTTTCTTATGTTATCTTCTCTTCCTCCCTGTATTCTGCATAATATCCTCTTGTCTCCCTCTTCATCTTATAAAGGGCGCTGTCAGCTCGCCGCAACAACTCTTCTATATCCATGTCGGCATCCCTCGTCCAAGCATATCCGGCGGAAGCACAAATTGTTCTGTACTGTGTATCTGACAGTGCAATCTGATTTTCTCCCAGTGCAATATAGAAGTTATCAAGATAAGAGATAATGTCCACGGTATCCTCACAGTCAAACAACATCATACAAAATTCATCCCCTGATCTCCTAGCCGTGATAAAATGCTCCACAGGCATATCCTTGAGCACGGCTGCAAAGCTTTGCAGATATTGATCTCCAATATCATGCCCAAAGGTATCATTGATAGATTTAAAATAATCCAAATCCAGCATAATAACACAGCATAGTGTCCCAGATGGCATTTTTTTCAATATTTCACTTGCTATCTGCTTAAAATATTTATATTTATACAATCCTGTCAGAGAATCATGTGTGTTCTCATACTGCATTCGTCTTTTTTCCAGAATATCCTTGGTGACATCTGTGACAACGCCAAGATATTTCTGATGGTCCTTTGACATGTGGATGCGAACGTACTTTGACTCACCTATTTGATAGATATCCTTCTCACCCTGAATAGGACACTTTATCAGTTTATGAATATATCGATCAAACCTTGATGCATATTTGTAGAGTGCCGCTGCCTGCTGCTCTGGAATATCAAGCAGCTTCCCCAAACCTGATGTGACAAATACTGACTTTACTCCATCTTCATATTCAAAAGCGGCCAAGGGAGCTCCACTGATCTCAATAATGGAGGAGATGCGCGCCGAGAGATTGATAATGCTTCTCACCATCGCATTGATCCCCCTGCTCAATTCCTTAAATTCCTTGTTTCCCTCCACTGTCACCTTTGTGTCCAGATTTCCCTCTGCTATCGCAGACAAGCTTTCTATTATGCTGTGTATGCCATCCACTACCTTTTTCTTTACCAGAAAATACAAAAGAAGAATCACGATCGCCTCAATAAAGATTAAATAAAATAATATAGGAAGTATATTCTCCATAAGCCTTTGGAACAAGATCTCTCCCGGCAGTGTCGCGCAGATAAGAACATCCTCATATTGCCTGCTCACCACATATCTGTATATATCATTCTCTCCCTTAATGTAAGACCCTTGCGAACAACCCAAAAGTAACTCAAAAGGATATTGTTTTTGCTTTGCATCCTCAATATTTCCAGAATGTCCAAGAAGATCTCCCGTATCACAAGCAAGAACAAAAAATTCCTCCCCCACATCCGTGGGAAATTTCGAGAATATATAATCGTATGTATTTCTTGACTGTGCCTCCAACTGCCTTGTCGGCTCAAACCCAACCTGAACAATCTTATTTTGCCCACTCACTCCCACATATTTCATTATTTTATTTTCTGCTGCGTTAGGTCGTGCTTCCTGAATAAGATAAGAATTTTCCCCATCCTTTTCTAAAAGCTCAAGAAATGCCTCTGTCTGCGGATGTCCTGCCATATAAAATCCAATATACTGCGAGACGGAAGAATAGACAATGCTTCCACTCTCATCAATAACATGAATCTCATCCACATCCAAAAGCTCTGCCAGATATTGCATCTCCGACACATTCATAGCAATCTCTTGCTGCCGGTCAAGCACATAGGCAGCAGCCTTCGCTCTCGTGAGATAATCCTCATCCAGATTTTCATTCATAAGCATCAACTCAGATTGATTATTCTCCAATGTATGTATCACCTGTTCGATTTTTACATAAAAGGTATCAAGCTGTTGTGATTTCAGAGTATGATGCACATAAAAAAGATTAATAAAAAATATAAGTAGAACAGCGGATGTCATAATTGCAAAGGTATACTTAATAAATGTTTTCTGCATAAAAGTCTCCTTGAATTATATTTTATATCGCATGTCTAAACCGTAAATATTCGGATCTTTTCTTCCATCTCCTTTGAAAGTCTGCTAATTTCCTTGGCCCTGTCAAAGATACCAGCAATCTCCTTATATGCCATCGCAAGCTCTGCCGTGATCTCCTCCACACTAGCAGAGTTCTCCTCGGATATAGCTGCAGCATTTTGTACAAGCGCCACGGTATCCATTCTTCTTTCCTCCAGCTTCTGTGCCTCTCTTATAATATCCTCCACTCCGCTAACCGTTTTATAAATGCCCTCTCTGACATTCAAAAATCCTTCTCCAGCTCTTTTGATGTTCTCTCCCTGATTTTCCACCGCTATCTTAATTCCCTCCACTTTACTCAGAGTGTGGGAGGTATTCGTATTTAGATCAGCAACTATCTCCTTAATCTGTCCTGCTGCCTTATCAGACTGCTCCGAGAGCTGCTGGATCTCTGAGGCAACCACCGCAAAGCCTTTGCCGTAATCTCCTGCCCTCGCCGCTTCTATACTTGCATTAAGAGAGAGAAGCTTTGTCTGAGAGGCGATCTCTGTGATAATCTCCGTGGCTATACCTATCTTTTCCACGGAGGCGTTGGTGCTATTTGTCTGATCAGACAGAAAACCTATCGCCTCTTTGACATCGCTCATCACTTCAACCATAGCTCTAAATTGCAATGCTGCCTCCTCTGATACCAGACTCATCTCCTTTGAAATCCGATTGAGTTTTTCCGCCTCTGCTCCATTGTACTCGATAAGCTCTCCCATCTCTGTCACATTCTGACTTGCCTGCACTGCACCCTCTGCCTGACTGTTACAGCTCTCCGCGATTCCCTGAATCGCGCGCTCCACTTCCTCCATCACTTGATGAACATCTTCAGAGATCTTCTCAAGCACCACCGTCTCCTCCGAGACCTCGCCACTCTTTTTCTGAATCCCAAAGATAATCTGGTTTAGCTCATCTCTAAGTGTCCTAATACTTCCTCCCAGTTCACCGATCTCGTCCTTGCGGCGAAGAATTCTATTCTCCACCTGCACATCCAGATTTCCCTCTGCAATCTCTCCCAAAAGTCCCATACTTTTTCTTAACAGCACCACTATCCGATTTACCATCACGTACACGATAACCACGGTAAATAAAACCGCAAACACTATCACAAGCAATAGCTGCAATCTAACTTTATTGATAATAGATGTGATAGAATGTTGAGGTGTCCCAAGGAAGATCATTCCCACCACTTCCCCTGTCCCTTCCTGATAAAATGGATTATAATAAACCACATACTGTGTGCCCAGTATCTCCACATTCTTCTCTTGATAGGAATTTCCCTCATTCAATACTCGCTGCACCACCTCTGGCGCAGCCTTAGTTCCCGCCTGTCTAACCCCAGCCTGATCTGTAATGGAAGTTAGGATTCTGGTATCTTTCCAGAATATAGACACTTCCATATCTGTGTTTTCTTTTATATGATCCACAATATTCATAGCCTGCGAAATATTAAATTCCTCACCCTTATACAACTCACCATCTTCATTCAGCCAGTATTGCCCGCTGTGGCCAATCTCAAAAATATCTCTCACGGCTAATGTCGTCGCCTGCATCCCCACATATGCTTCATTATAGATTCCGTCTTCAATTCTGTCCGCTGCCACCAAAAACATGCTAACACCAAGCAAAACTACAGGTAGTAACGACAGTGATAGGATTTTTGCCTTTAATTTCATTGTTTGCTCTGCCTTTCTTTGAAGTTTTTAACTTACACTTAGCTATTTTATATTATAGCTCTACCCAGAACAAACCCAGCTATCCTTTTCTTCGCAAAAGATTACTAGAATTTCGCAAATAGCACAATATGAAAAACTGTGCCCTCACAATAGCAACCCACATTTCCTCCAATCTTGTCAGAAAACGCCAGCACACTCTGCATTCCCAGACCATGATTTTTTCCTTTTTCACTGTTTGGTAGACCAGTTACCGGATCAAAATATATTTCCTTTTTATATTCATTTCTTAAATGGATTAACAGATGATCGTCTGTACAGTGAACCTCCCCTTCTATGTATTGCTTTTCCTTCTCGAAATCCTTCACACACACCTGTGCATTTTCCAAAAGATTGGCAAGAACTGCCGCAAGCTCATATGCATTAACAGGAATATCTTTCGGTATATTCATATCCAGCCGCACTTCAAGAGCACTGTATTGTGTCTTCTTCAGCAAATTTGATACAATAGCATTGACAATGATGTTGTTACAATATTTTATCACCTTATTTTCATCCACCACTGCATGAATATGCTCTGTTATCTTTTTGATCTCATGATATTCACCCTGATCCAGCAGCGAATCAATCATGGCAGAATAATGTCTCATATCATGGCGCATAATCTTTAGATTCTGCTCTGATTGCTCGACCAGATAATATTGATTCTCAAGCCCTTTTATATAAGATTCAAATTGTATATTCTTCCAATATATTCCACTCCTTCTCTCCTCGCTCTCCACATAGCGAACCACCACCACATAGGACACAAACATGGTGATAATAAAAATAACCACTCCAAGTATATTATCGGGATTATCATAGAGAGTGCGAGGAAAAAAGGATAGAAATGAGAATCCACAATAAAAAAATATGGGAATCATACATAATTCCCACCAATTATTCTCATATTCCTTCTCACAGCATCTCAACCATGGCTCTCTGAGCCTGATATATAAAAATATCAAGATAATCAAATGGATCACAATACTTCCCACAAGTGAGAAAATTACACTGCCCGTACAAATATAAATAATAGAGGCAGCAATGCTTCCCGCTATCACATAATTCGATGCACTAAGCCCCATAAACACCGTTTTGCTATCTCTTTTTTTCGCAATCAAAATTACTGTAAACTGCGTCACTACAATCTGAAATACTGTCACCACTACATAACATAGATCATTATCTGGAAAAATATTCAACTTAATTGGATCAGACACTACTAATATTAAAAAAGAACAGAAACAAAGAATTGCTGTCTTTCGATTTGAAAAGCGATGTGGCAAAAAGAGTGGGATAAATATCATTAGGAACACATGGCTTATTATATAATAACAATTTTTAAAATATTCCATCCTCACACCCATCCATCTGCTCTGGAAAAACTTCCATTATCTATATTCCTCTGACACATATAAAAGATATTCCTTTCTCACTCCGAGCGCCCTCGCTCTGCTGACAGGTATGTTTCTGCCATTTTCCATAATCACGCTGTTCATCGTCAATTTCTTTACATAGCTTAGATTAATGATAAATGATTTGTGAACCTGTATAAAGCCTCCATTATTTAGTATCTCCTGAATCTCCTCATCAAAAGACCTCCTAATAAAAATACTTTTCACCCTCTCACCACTCATTAAAGAAACCTCCAAATGTCTGGAGGCATTTTCTATATATTCAATTCTGGAATAGGGAATGGACATGAAGCCCTCCTTTGTCTTTAACAGATAGACTGGCTCCGTCTTTCTGCTCATATAAGACAAAGCATAATCCATTGCCTCAAAGAATTTTTCCTCCTTCACTGGCTTGAGCAAATATCTAACGGCATGTACTCCATATGCTTCCATCGCATAATCCTCGGACGAAGTGATATAGATAATAATTATGTCATTGCCTGCCTTTCTTATTTGATTTCCTATATCAATTCCTGATTTTTCGGACATAATCATATCCAAAATATAGATATCTGCTAACTCCCGTCTCTGTATCTTAGCAAAAAGCTTTGCTGCATCTGAAAACTTCTCCATCTCAAACTCTACTTTGGGATATATTCTTTTGTATGTCAATAACAGATTCTTGATTATCACTAAATCCTCAATACAATCGTCGCAAATTACTATTTTCATTTGTTTATCTGCTACTTTCTTCTATGTTTTTCTATTAAGTATAACATCTTTTTTCAAAAAAGCTATATATTTTCAATAATTATTTTATTCCATGACATTCTTTCATTATCTAATTTCTACATCCTCATCCTTACCTGAAAAAACATTCACTCACATATTAGACACAGATACAATAAAAACAACACAGCCAGCCTGCTATCTCCCTCACAGGCTTTGCACCCGCCATACTTTTCGTTAAGCAGGAGAATGGAAATAGCAGTACTGGCTTATTTTGTTCTCAAAATAGTTTTACAAATTTATTTCAGATAATCATCTTCCATGTAACTCCCATCCACCTGCTTTTGCAGACATACAAATCAGGATGTGAAATTTTAGCATGATTTTTCAATCTAACTCTTTTATGCATAGTATTGTGCCTGTGCATTCCACAGCTCGTAGTATTTCCCATTCTCATCTGCTACAAGACTGTCATGGCTTCCCCTCTGCACCAACCTCCCCTTATCAAAAACTGCTATATCACTGCAAAATCTGCAGGAAGATAACCTGTGGCTGATATACACTGCCGTCTTCTCCCCAATAATCTCGTTAAATTTGGAATATATCTCATACTCTGCCAGTGGATCCAATGCAGCAGTCGGTTCATCCAGAATAACAAAAGGAGCATCCTTGTACAGTGCCCTTGCAAGAGCAATTTTCTGCGCCTCACCGCCAGATATTTCCACCCCATCCTTCTCAAAATTCTGATACAGATTTGTGTTCAGCCCCTTCGGCATCTCACTTAAGCGGTTTCCCAAGCCTGCCTTTACTAACGCTTTTCTCGCCTTCTCTTTATCATATTCTACACTTGCAGATACATTTTGCCCCAATGTAAAAGCGAATAGCTTAAAATCCTGAAATACTACAGAGAATATTTTTTTATACTCATTATAGTTGTATTTCCTAATATCAATTCCATTTAATGTGATCATACCCTCCGTGGGATCATACAGTCTACAAAGAAGCTTGATCATCGTTGTCTTTCCACTTCCGTTCATCCCCACTACAGCAAGTCGTTTTCCTACCACAAATTTAAAGTTTATATTCTTCAACACATAATTCTCTGTGCCGGGATAGCAAAACGACACATTGTGAAACTCTATCTCATACTGATTGTCATCTCTCTTTTCCACAGGAAGTGAGCCTTTGTACAAAATATCTTCTATATTCATATATTCCATGGTAGCCTGCTGCCGTCTCGCCACAATAGCATTTTCTGTAAAAGAATAAAAGAGCTGCGATACAGAATTGGCAAAGCGATATACCGTGGAGGCATATTTTACTACAGAACCCGCTGTCAGCGCCCCTGCCACCGCACGCAGCGCGACAAACACATACGCTGTCATCTGTAAAAGACCACTTGCGAGCCCGCCGCCAAAGCCTCTTATACTCTCAGAACGCACAATCTGCTTTTGATAATCTACAGCCTTTTTCTCCTCTCTGTTCAGATAAGTTTCAACAAGCTTTTGCCCCTTAAAAATACGGATATCCATACCCTGTCTATACATCTGCTGCTTCCACAGAAAATATCCTAACCATTTTGTCGTAGAAGTCATACCTGTCAAATATCCCTCCAGCTTCTTCCTCATCTTACTTCCAAAACCACTGTTAAAGATAATGATACTTATAAATAACAAAAGCACGACCAAAGAAAGTGGATCAGTGAATAGTTCTTTCTCCACTAAAAGAGGCAACAAAATAATTATCGAAAATATAGTGGAAAGCAGTGAGCTGTACAACACCGGCAATTGTTCCATAACACTGAGAAAGCCTGCGCCCCAGTTGTTGTCATTTCTCACCCGATTGCGGAGCTCGTTGACAGATGGACTTTCCAGCAACTCATAATCCATAGTAAGAGTCCTTATTGCCAAACACTTATCAAAGTTCTTCCAACAGGCAAATCTTCTTGTCTGATATATCTTCTCCATCCACGCTCTCAATAGTGTAAGCACAAATATCACTCCCACCACAACCGTTGATGTCACAATCAACGTAGACATGCTCTGTCCAAGTGTCAATCCATCCAGCACATAAGCAGAGAGATAGATCCCGATAAAGGGCAGAACCGCATCAATTATCGTCTCCAAAACAAGCATAATAAAAATCGTGCGATCTAGCTGCCACAACATGCGCTGTACTGATATAATCTGCTTTGCAGCCGTTTTCATAATATTTTTATTCATTTTGAACTCTCTCCTCCTTATAATACTGACTTTGTATCTCAAACATTTCTGCATATCTGCCATTTTTCTTAAGCAGCTCCTCGTGTGTTCCTACCTCCAAGAGTTTTCCATTTTCCAGAAGAAAAATCTGGTCACAAAATCTGGTGCTTGCCAGACGATGCGAGATAAAAATAGCTGTCTTATTTTTGGAAAGCCTGCCAAAAGACTCATACGTCTCACTCTCTGCAATCGGATCAAGCGCTGCTGTAGGCTCATCCAAAATTAGTATAGGAGCATCTTTATACAATGCTCTTGACATAAGAAGCTTCTGCTTCTGACCGCCGGACAGCACAACTCCTTCCTCTATGTCGCTTCCCATTATCTCATGACATCCGTTTGGATACTCCATAATCTTATCATAAAGCCCTGTCTCGTTCAGACATATCTCTACTCTGTTAATATCGGTCTCTCCCAATGGCTTAAGAGAAACATTCTCCGCCACAGAAAACGGTGGAATATATATATCCTGAAATACAACAGAGTAAAGGGAAAACAGATCCTCCTTGCGAAAGTGTCTAATGTCAACCCCTCCAATCCGAATTTCTCCTTTCTGAGGCTTGTAAAAGCCGCACAACAGCTTGGTAATGGTTGTTTTGCCGGCTCCATTTACGCCAACTAACGCCATCTTCTCACCCGGCTTAATGGTAAAACTTATATCACAAAGCACCGGCTCACTATCATTCTCATAGCTAAAAGTGACATGAGAAAATTCTATGGTCATATCTTTTAGTGAACGAACATCCACAGGCTCCTCTGGATCCGGCGCATTTGTCTGCTCCAAAAATAATCGCATATCACACATTTGGAAATTCGCATCATGCAAAAAATTTAGATTTCTCCCAAATCTGCTGACAAATCCAGAAAATTCTGTCACCGCTGCAAAATACAGAACAAAATCCCCTATCGAGATCTCACCAGTCATAACAGCCCATATCAGATATCCATATGCAATACCATCCCGCAGAAACAGAGTAAGTCCGCTCACTGCATCTGCCATAAAATATCGATTTCTAACTCGCTGACGCCACGCTGTTATGCCATCTTGAATGTTATCCCACATAGTAGAAAACCAGTCTTCCATACCATATAGCCGGATATCCTTTCCAGCCTCAACTCCATTCATAGCTGTCTGAATATACCACAGCTTATTTTGTAAAACAGCGTTTTCATCCCGGATATTATACTGATACTTTCGTGCATGT
Organism: uncultured Lachnospiraceae bacterium; assembly: GCA_910588535.1. GTDB lineage: Bacteria > Bacillota > Clostridia > Lachnospirales > Lachnospiraceae > RGIG8607. The sequence continues at coordinate 15,488 of CAJUOO010000002.1, forward strand.
TCTGCAGCAAAATAATTTATAGATGATAAGACTACCAAGAGTACTACCACTGCTGGATTTAAAAAAGAAATAATACCCGAATAAATCACAAAAGATAACATACATATCGTTATATCAACCATGGCAACCGTCATGCGTGAGACACTAGAATTATCCCCATTCAGCAAAGGATCATAGGCACGCATATATTTTTTCTGCCCTTCTGCCTTTTCAATAAAATTATAATCACAGAACATCGACTGCTTAAAAAGCCGAATCTGATAATGACTTCTCATAGAATTATACATCATATATCTGCCCTTCTCTGTCATCTTCATCAGCCCCATAAGCAATGCGATTGTCAATCCCACTCCTCCAAGCACTATAACTATTCTTCCTGCTTCTGCCTTGGCAAGAACCAGATCCAAGGTAATCTTTGGCAAAAGCATGGTCATTACTGGTGAAACTACAGAACATACCACCTGAATCAAAAGATAAACTACCAGAAGTGGATACTGTTTCCACATATCCTTTAAGAGAAATCTGATATTATTTAGAATACTATAGCTTTGTTTTTTCTTCTTCATACCTGTAAGCCTCCTTTTTATCCTACAGCAATATTAGCACAAAAATATTCTTTATGTGCCTTTCTGCACGAATGGCAGGCCTACCTGCACGAATAACCATCCATTTTATTTTTTGCTACAAAGGCAGCATTACCTCCGTGGCAAAAACTCCTTCCTCATTCTGCCGATTGACATATCCTTCATATTTATTCACAATCTTATCAATGCGAATCAGTCCAAAACCATGCGTGCTACTTTGCTTCTGAGAACGATAATGGCCATTCTCCTTTATCACTCCTCCGGCTGAGTTCGACACGGACAGATAAAGATGTCCTTTCAACGTACCAATATAGACGCGAATAAAACGCTCTCCTGTCTTTTGACGCAAACATGCCTCCATAGCATTATCTAAAAGGTTTCCAATTACCACACACAAATCCACCTCAGAAACTGCGAGCGCTTGTGGTACAGTCGCCTTTGCATTGACCTCAATATTCTTGGAATTAATTAACGATAGCTTTGAATTTAAAATCGCGTCCACCATTATGTTTCCTGTCTTAATCATAGTATCCACAGTGATAAGATCTTTATCCAGAGTACTGAGATAATCTGCCAGCTCCTCTATCTGGCCAAGGGATAGATGCGCCTTCATAGTCTGAATATGATTGTGATAATCATGCCGCCAGCCACGCATTGTTTTATAGATATTTTGTACTTCATCATAATGGCGAGCTACCAGCTCATTCTGCCATGTGGCAGTGCGCCGATCAATCATTCTCCCAAACAACAGCTCAAATAGTTTCATCCTAACCTCCATCTAAAATCTATACAGAGAATGCCACATTTCAGACATTCTCCAGTGTGGGACTTAGAACTTCTTCATAAAGCAGCTCTTGCTGCGAGTGAGTAAAAGGTCTTCTCACACTAACTCCCATCTGCCTGCTTTAGCAGGCGTACAAATCAGGATGTGAAATTTTTTATTTCACACTAGCTCCCATCTGCCTGCTCTAGCGGGCGTACAAATCAGGATGTGAATTTTTTATTTCACACTAGCTCCCATCTGCCTGCTCTAGCAGGCGTACAAATCAGGATGTGAAATTTTTATTTCACACTGTTCTTCATGTCAAAGCAGTTTACTATAATGACGCGCGTCGAAAATATTAGATTTCCGACAGCGATCAAGGTATATTTGAGGCTCTGACTCAAATTACTGATTGAAAAATTAATGCATCAGTATGATTTTTCAATCTATTCCTCACTTTTATAGTACTTGATAAATGCTTGATTCACCGTCTGATAACTGCCACGAGACAGCGGCACCTCCATACCATTATCCAAAATCACCTTATTTCTAACCATCCTTCTGATATGTGCAAGGCCAACAATATAGGAGCGATGGCAGCGCACAAAACCATCTCCAAGATATTCTTCTACCTCTGAGATGGACATAGATATACGAAAATGTTCCTTTTCCGTTGTGATCTCAACCGAATGGGCAAACGCTTCCACCATCAAAATCTCTCGCGCCAAAACCCCAAGCTTTTCTCCATCTGTCACAAAAAGCAATGTGCGCTCTGTCTTACTTAAATTTTGTACTGCCCTGTCAAGCACTTGATATAATTTTTCCTGTTCCACAGGTTTCATAAGATAATGCAAAGCTGCAACTTCATAGCCCTCCAGAGCAAAATCTGGAAACCCTGTGACAAATATAATCTGTATTCTATTATTTTCCTCTCTAATCTGCCTTGCAAGCTCAATTCCATTCTTTTTGCCCATCTCTATATCAAGCAAAAGAATCTCGTAATCCTTCTTTTCTTCATAACAGAATAAAAAGCTCTCAGCAGACAAAAAAGAATCCAGCTCAACCACACAGCCGGATTCCTTCGCCCACTGATATACAAGTGCCGTTATATATGCAATATCTGTGTTATCATCATCACAAACTGCAATTTGATACATCATACCTATCCAACCTTCTATGCTTTTCCCTTAAGTATAATGCTGATTCTTTTATAAATCAAGATGGTAATTATGGATACCAAAGCTCCTTTTAAAAGATTAAACGGAGCAACCGCCAATAACACAAAAGTAAAAAGATTGTCAATCGAAGGGTTTACCGCTGCTCCCATCGCAATCAGCTTCTCTATCTCCATATGAAATGCCACCGAATATGCTGGCAGAAGCACATAGGCATTGAGAAAACAACCCACAATTGTCATTAATATAGTGCCCGTGCATAGACCAAATATTGCATTTCTCTTGCTCTTTTTGCGGTGATATATCACAGATGCTGGAAGTATAAAACAACAGCCAATGAAAAAATTTGCTATCTCTCCCACTCCCGCAGTTGCGCTTCCGTCAATCAGCAGATTAAGAAGCATCTTGATAAGCTCAATCATCACCCCTGCAAATGGATGAATGGCAAATGCGCCTATTACAACCGGAAGCTCACTAAAATCTAGCTTATAAAAGCTTGGGGCAAATGGAAGAGGAAAGGAAAACAACATCAGCACAAATGCCAGCGCTGAAAGCATCCCTATCTCCACCAGTCCTCTCACACTAAATACCTGTTTTTTCATGTTTTCAACCATATGTATACTCTCCTTTACAAGAAATAGAAAATGGAAAGAAAATCTTCGAAGCACATTACATAAAGAACGACCTTTTTCCCTACTCGCCGCGCGGGTCGTGTGCAGCTTTGCTGCTAATTTCATTGCACGTCCCTGCGCATAAAAAGCCCCGGATAATCTATATCCGAGGCATGGTATGCTGATATGCGCACAAAAATATCACATTCTTCTCTCATCCAGACTATACTGTCGGTTTTGGAATCTCACCAAGCCAACAACCCCACTGCAAAAAATGGGATCGCTAACTCTCGCAGCCGTCGCCAACTATCTTTCAACAACCACTTGGCTCATTGCTTGCGAAAATCAACTGCAAATTATACTGCAGGTCGCGGACTATACCGCCGGTAGGGAATTGCACCCTGCCCCGAAGAATTTTCTATATTATTTACAGAGATAAGTATACTACTTATATATTGAAAAATCAAGTATTTTCGGGAAGTCCGGGGATTTTTTTACTTGGGGAACATGTGCTGATTCAAAAGATTTTGTATATCTTTACCCCATCTCCCACCGAACACATAAATTACTATGAATTATATTACTCTAAGACAGAGCCTCCAACTTACAACGCAGCCGAACAGCGAGATATATGGATCTCACCAGTATGTCTTAACGCATCTTATTGCTTTTTAGAAAAATCCAGTGATCTACTTATTTTCAACAACACAAATATAATGCAAATTCCAATTAATATATGTCCTATCCCTGCAATTCCAGAGATAGATGCATCCATTCCTCTGCTTAATTCTGTTCCCCACACTTGTGTGAGACCTCTTATAAGAAAGCCCAGACCAGCAATGTTTAAGCCAATCTGATAAGTAAGTAGAATCTTTCCTGTTCCCTTATCCGAAAAAGCAATTGTTTTTTCTATTATCATCAGAATAAGAAAGAAAAACATTCCCAACATAAAATAATGTGTGTGCATAACAGATAAATTGGTCTGCCCTGTAAAATGATTCCATTTCGTAAATTCTCTATAAAATACTCCAAATATCATAGCTGCCACTGCATAAACCAATGCCAGATTTGCATAGCGTTTCTCCATTTTAATCCTCATTTCTGCGCTGCTTTTTTCTTATCAGCAACTTTGTGACAAGCAACGCCCAGCCGCAAATTGCCGTGTAAAAATTCCTTTTTCACATTAACTCCTATTCGCCTGCTTTAACAGGTACAAATCAGAATGTGAAATTTTTATTTCACACTATCTCTTTATGTATTGATCCTATGATGTTCTATATAGTCTCCAGCCCATTAATACAATCCACACATACGCCAATGTCTTTGGAATCATTAAAATACCAATTACCGGGATAATTCCACTAAATAGAACCACTGGCAAATAAAATCCAAACGATAATATAACAGCTAATGGCATATAACGAAAGACTTTATCTTCTGTCCTATTGATCTCTCGGTGAAAGATAACAATAATAATAACTCCCATAATAGCAAAAGGTATATTGCGAAGTATGCCAAATAAAAGAGGCTGACGATAGGTAAGCCACTGATTCTGTGGGAGCAGACATAGCCCGATGCGCAGCGCGGACAAGAGCCACATTATCACGGAAAGTCCCTTGCGATCCTTTATTTGATAACGTTCCCGCCAAATATAATATAAAATTAAATAAAAAATTGTCATTGTAATAGAAGTGATAAATTTTCCAATCCCCAAAGCCGCCGCATTTGCCTCCAAGCCAGTTGTCCAAAGAGCATAACAGCGCGGAACTAGATGAAAAGAATCACCTACACCCAAAAGAGCTGCCATCAGCCCTGCTTTTTTTACCAGTGGATTATTTCCCTTTGTCAGCATAATAAGCCCTGCAAACAGTGCAAAGCTGAGATATATAATATCAAAAATTGTTTCTGCAATCGCTTGTGGCATAATAATTCTCCCTTTCAATAAATTATACGTTTAATTACAATTTCCAAAAATGTAATGTCAGGCGCCTCTGTTTTTAAGAGCATCATTAGATTCATCATTAGAAAATGTACAAACTCTTTCTTTGTAAATGCTTCACTCCAAATCTCTTTTCGAATTTTCGCATCCTGATCCATATACTGAATAATAACTGTTTCTAATACTGACTGCATAGATGTCATGCGTGCCTGACCCATAAGCTCTACATTCCCAAGGCTATTCATAAGTCTACCCGCAGACTGCTCAATCTGCTCCTTGAGGAAAAAAAATATCTCATGCAGATTCTCACAAAAGGAATCGGCACTGATCGCCATTCTCATCTCATCCAAGGTCTGCATCCAATACTCCTCTGTCAATGCAAGAAGTATCTCATCCTTATTTGCAAAATAATTGTACACTGTTCCAGTTGCCACGCCAGCTTTTTTTGCGATAGCGCGAATATTAACAGCATCTATGCCTTCCTTATCTGCAATATTTCGGGATAACTCCAGCAATGTATCCCGCAGGGTGTCATCCTTTTTCCTCATCTGATACCTCCTTTTATATTTATGAACATGTTCATTTATATTGTATACCATTTCATTTTCTTTGTCAATCTAATTTGAACATGTTCATAAATAAATTATCCACCTATTTTTTTGTCATTTGATAACTTATCTCTATCAAATTTTTAATTTCTTCCTCTGGCACTTTCCCATCCAACAATATGGTAATCCAATTCTCTTTATTCATGTGATATGCAGGAAAAAATCCCTCTTTCATGCGAAGTGAACCGATTAACATTGGTTCACACTTCACATTCAACACATCTACCTCGTTCTCTCTGGGCAACCCAAGCTTATCTTCTCTTACTTTCAAAATCACCCCATACCATTTCCGATTTCCTTTATGTCTTAGTACTGCATTATCATCTGCCCATGGATAATCTGGTTCCGTATGATAACATTCTTTTACCCAATGAAATATATCCTCTCTGTTCATAATAACTCCATTATTAAGATAACCAATTCTTGTTTGCCATTGGTGCTCCATGTCCAAAATATATTATTCTGTCGCCAAGAGCAGTGATTCGTTTCGCACTGTTATGTAACTTTACTTTGTCTCCATAAATGCTAGGTATGCCAGCAACTCCCATATGCATCAAGGCATCTCCTACTATTATAGACTTTCCTTCCACATCAAGCGCTATAGAACCCTCTGTATGTCCCGGCAATTCCAGCACAGACGCCATAACTCCATATGACTCTAAAGAATCTCCTTCCTGTAAAAATACATCTGGAACAAAAGCCTCTATCATATTTTTCTTCATCTTTCTTCTAGAGACTGCTGCCAGTACCTTTCCAAAAATTCCAGAACCCTCCAAAACCTGCGCAAATTGATTTTCTATTAATTCTGAGTCCTTTTTATTCATTGCGATCGGTACATCAAATTTTCCTGCAAAATATGCTGCGTTTTGAATGTGATCCACATGACCATGTGTCAGAACAAGGAGTCGCAGCTTCTTCCCCTCACACGCTTGAATGACTTTCTCTTCATATCCAGCCTCGCCCGTATCCACAAGAATGGCATAATTCTTCTCCGATAATAAATAACAATTTACTGTTCCACATACAATTTTTTTAATCTCAACCATTTTCTCCCTTCCCACAACATAATTAAAAAACTAGAAAAACATATTTATTACACCTATAACTATTCTACAAACTCTATTTTTTTAAATTGTAAATCGTTGTTATTATAGTATAAACTACTATTATTGTATAATACAAGCTTGAAATATCACTTTTCCATTTATTTTTAAGTATAAATTAATTGTACAAAGCAGTATAGACAAATGGAGCAGATACCCAATAAAAACTCTGCTTCCAAGAATATTACACCTCAAAATAAAATCAACTTACTTTTTCTAAAGAAAGATGGTAACATAAAAGCAGAAAAGTGTTTGTTGGGAGAAAACCAATAAACACTTTTCTGCTTTTATAAACAGCAACATGTCGTTATATGCTAATAACTCTGTTGTCATTTCAGATATTACTGCTTTAATGACTCCTCCTGAAGTTTATCAAATTCCGCCATACATTCATCAACTGTAGCACCACTTAACAGCTTGCGAACAATAATACAGATATTTCCCCACTGCTCGACCTTCATAGATGCATTTGAACCAAGAACAAAAACGTTTTCGTTAATCCTGTCACTGAGCGGCTTCAGGGCAGGGACACATTCCACCTCAACATTTCTTGACGGAGAGATAACTTTGTTGGTCTCTGCATAAACCTGAAGTGCTTCATCGGAAGTCATAATATTCAAAGTCTCCATGGCATCCTCCGCATGCTTTGCATTTACCCCTACAGCGATTCCTGTCATAGGCATAACTGGCATCTGTCCCCGGCTGCTTGGGAATCCAATAACCAGCATATTAAAATCTGTTTTTCCATAAGCAGTCTCCGAGTTTGCCGCACTCCAATATGCCATGACAATCGGTGTTTTCTGTGCTAGAAAATCCTCACCTTCTCCCTCGATCGCCTCGTTCATGCTTGCCTTTTCAGCATCAATATACCCCTTATCGATCAATTCTTGAAGAAATTCAAAGCCGGGGCGCAAATACTCACTGTATTTTTTCTCCCCGCTGTTAAGTGCCGCGATCTCTGCCTCTGTATTTCCTCCATTATATAAGTCCGCATATGCCTGTGCAAGCACAAATGTCTCCAACCACCAACGATTCGCACCGATCGGTGTCTCTACCCCATTCTCCTTAAATACCCTGCAACATTCCAAAAAATCTTCTGGTGTCTCTGGAAGTTCTAGTTTATATTGATCAAACATATCCTTATTGATAAACAAACCATATGCCACGACTTCCTGTGGAATTGCCACCAACTTGCCATTCACAATATTGGCGGCCTTCACAACATCCCGCAAATTCTTCGCACTGTCAAGTCCTGATAGATCCATCAGTTTTCCCTCAGCAGCCAAAATCTGAATCGTATCAGGATTCAGCAAATACAGATCATCCATATCGTTGCGTGCTCTGTCAAGTGCCACATCATCATAGGTTTTATCTTGATAATCTTCTGCCGTGTAAGTGATATAGTCCACAGTTAATCCAAGCTTCTCCTCTGCAATAATGACAGTTTTTTCTGATGCACTTCTCGCTATATTGTCCGCATCTGGCTTCGTCTTCTCCATTGGACTAAACAACGTCACCACTCTCTTATCTTTTTTCTCAAACGTAATTAGATTATTGTTTGATTTATTCCCGCCACAGGCTGGAATCATCATAACCAATATTCCCACAATACAGAGTGCTGCCCATCTTTTAATCTTTTCTTTCATTCCTTGACCCCTTCACAATATACTGTATAATCACTTTCTTTAACATTTCCATATCAATTGGCTTCGCCAAGTGTACATTCATCCCAGCATCCAGAGCCTCTTTTTCATCCTCCGCAAAAGCGTTCGCCGTCATCGCAATAATTGGTACTGTTTTTGCATCGCTGCGAGTCAGCGCACGAATTGCCCTCGTCGCATCATAACCGTTCATCACTGGCATCTGGACATCCATTAAAATTGCATCGAATTTCCCTAACTCAGAACTCTCAAAACACTCCACCGCCAACTGTCCATTTTCAACTATCTCACAGTCAGCTCCTTCTATTGATAAAATTTCTCTCAATATCTCTGCATTGATCTCATTGTCCTCCGCAGCAAGAAAATACAATCCCTCCAGACTCCCTACATCGGTGCTTTCTATCTGTCTATTGTTTTGGGCTGATTTCATCTCCAGAATCTTCTCTTGAAATGCAGATATCAAAAATGGTTTAAAAAGTACTCCTGTATTTTTCAACAACAATGCCTCCTCCATATCCTCTGCACCATAGTCTACCAGAAATAAAAGCATTGCCGCATCAGAAAGTAACTTCCGCAGCTCCTTTATCTTTAAAATTCCCTCTGTCCCTACGATATTCCAGTCAGCCAGAAGCAACTGATATTGTTCCTTTTCTGTATTCGTTTGTTGTAATCTTTGTATGGCTTTCTCCGCGTTTGGGACAATATCTGTCACAACTCCAGATTCTTTCATCAGCATCTGAATACTTTCACAGACTGTTTGCTCTTCAACCACCGTTAAAATGCGAGAAATTTCACTATTTTCCCAAAATTGTTGGCATGTATACCCTTCTGGTATGCGAAGATCCAAATCCACCCGAAACAACGTTCCTTTATTCACTTCACTTGAAACATCAATGGTCCCGCCCATCAATTCCACAATATTTTTGGTTATTGCCATGCCAAGCCCTGTTCCCTGCACCTTGTTTGTCGTGCTGTTCTCTGCCCTAGTAAATGCATCAAATATCACCTTAAGATACTCTGGCGTCATTCCATAGCCATCATCCTGAACCTCAATCTGGATTCGCTCATATTGAGGGCTGCGCTGTTTTTGGCCTATTATCCGAAACCAGATATTTCCGCTCTCCTGCGTGTACTTAACAGCATTGGACAAAAGATTGATCAAGATCTGATTGATTCTTGTCTCATCGCCCATCAAATACTCATGCACAACATTTCTCACCTCAACATGAAACTTTTGTTGTCTCGCTGTTGCCATCGGACGAATAATGGCATCCACAGAAGATACCAGATCATTTAGGGTAAACTCCTCAACACTCAAAACAACCTTGCCGCTCTCAATCTTTGATACATCCAAAATATCATTGATCAGGCTGAGCAGATGCTGTCCAGATGCCATAATCTTCTTTGTGTACTCCCTCACCTTATCAGGATTGTTCGCATCTTTGGCAAGCAGTGTCGTAAATCCAATTACAGCATTCATAGGTGTTCGAATATCATGTGACATATTGGATAGAAACATTGTCTTGGAATTGCTCGCAATCTGTGCTGCCTGCAGCGCCTCTGCCAACTGTCTGTTATGTATCTCCCGCTCTTTCTCTCGTTCCTTTCTCAGTCTATTCTGTTGCCTTTGATTAAATGAATAAAGCACACAACACAGGAAAAATGCGATTAACATCACAATCACAACTATCAAAATATTCTGGTTTACTGTGTTTCCCTCCTGCTGAATTGCATCAATCGGCACATATCCTATCAGATAAAGTGTTCCATCATTGACTGACCACATATAGATCAAGGACTTTTTTCCACGAATGTTATGATGAAACATAATATTTTTGTTGTTCTGCACACTTTCATACACTTCTTTGCGCAGCTCCTCATCCATAATGTCATTCGCTCGGAAAAAATCTTCCAGATTCAGATGTCCTGCACTGCGCTCCCCCATTCCTTTTGGTTTTAGCACAAGCCTCTCACTCTGGGCATCCATTATATAGAGCATCGCTCTCTTATTATAAAATCCATTAGGTAATGATCGGTCAAGCGAATCATAGACATATTCAATATAGAGTGACGCAATCTCCTTCCCATCCTTTTCCACAGGACATTTCATCGTATATGCCCATGTTCCCATAAAATTCACATAGGATTCCGACACTGCCACTCCATCCACTGTTCCTTCTGCCGAAAAATCTAACCCTACTTCCGTAAAACTTTCACCTGTGCTGGATATTCCTTCTGTCTCACCTGAACGTATAAGTGAAATCCTTACCATTGTCTGACTATCTCTATAAGTTTGAATATATTTCTCAGGCTCCTCCACCGCTGCAATCTCCTGTGCCATCAACCTCTGGTATTCAGCATCCTTATTAAGAATTGCCTCAATTGTGCTCTCTATCAAATCCAGACTTTCACTCAGATTCTGAATCGCCGACGCTTCCATCTCCGTTGATAACTTCCTCGCAACGGAAAATACAATCACGCTTAATATACAAAAAACTACTATAATAGAAAGAAGAAGAGAGATTCCTCCATCTGCTCTTCTCATCACTTGTTTTTCTCCCATTTCTTATCTCCGATCTGCACCAGAACTATAAAAAAATAATCTTGCCAATTATTATGTCTATTTTTCGCCAGTTCTTAACACTGAAAAACATACTATTGTAAGATTATTATATACATATTTGCATTTTAATGTCAATGCTTCTATGTCCTATATAAAATAAGAATATTCGTTCTGTACATATATGAAACAACATTGTGTCAAATATACGTCCTATTTTTTGAGTTGTCTATGCCAAATAAGCAGAACTAGAGAACTTTGTCAACAAAATGCGTACAACTCGCTCACGTAATCCGACATACAAAGAATGTCGCATTTCAGGCATTCTTAAGAAAGCCATTTTCCATTTACATAACGTATTGTAAATAATACTGCTCTGACAATCCAATCAGCAAACATTCCAATCCACACTCCCATAAGTCCGAAGTGAAATACTCTCACAAGGAAAATGCCAAGTGCCACGCGACAACCCCACATTATACTGACAGATGCTATCATTGAAAATTTCACATCGCCCGCTGCCCGAAATCCATACGGAAGTCCAAATGCTCCTACCCACACAAAAGGTTTTATCACCGTCATTGCAATGACTAACTCAAAACATATCTGTGCAGCCTCAGTTTCCATGCCGGCAAGCCATGTCACAGGCTTTGTGATTGCAAGCACCAAAAGACAGGATATAAGTGTTCCAATCCCTGCAATGCTCATCAGCTTTATAATATAGTATTTTGCCTCCTCTTTCCTGCTCGCACCAATACACTGGCCGACTACTGTCATAAGTCCTATTCCCACGCTATTGCCGAAAATACCATTCACATTTTCTAAAATATTTGTCATTGCCTGTGCCGACATTGCTATTGTCCCCATTGTTGAAACCGTGGACTGAATGGCAAGCTTTCCAAACTGGAACATTCCATTTTCAATTCCCGCCGGAACACCTATCGCCATAATTGCCGCTATCAGTGGAATATCGGGGCGGATTCTCAAATAATCTCTCACTACAATTAACTGTCTTGGCTTTCTTAAACAATAATATATTACAACTGTGCAAAAAATTCTCGACAACAGAGTAGCAAGGGCGGCTCCCGCCACTCCCCACTGAAATCCATAGATAAACAATGCGTTTCCAGTAACATTTATAATATTTGAGACAACAGATACTTTTGTTGGAAATTTTGAGTTGCCCGATGCCCTATAAAACGCAGAACCCGCACTGAACAATGCTAAAAATGGATAGGAAATAACCGTTATTATAAAATAAACTAATGAATTTTCCATAACGGAATCTTCCACTGTTCCGAAAATCAATCGTAAAAGCCTCTCTCCACCCAAAATACAAAATACGACTATAGAAAGCGAAATGACAAACACAGTAAGCACAACCTGTCCTGCCGCCCTATTGCTTTCTTTTTTGTTTCCGCTGCCAATATATTGAGAACAGATGATTGTTGCACCAGATGCCATTGCCGAAAATATCTGTATAACAAGATTATTTATCGAATCCACAAGCGAAACCGCTGCCATTGCCTCACTCCCAATGGTCGAAACCATCATTGTGTCTACCATTCCCATAAAGGAGTTTAAAAATTGCTCTATAATTATAGGCAAAAGGAGCAAAAACAATGTCTTGTTATCAAATAAAATATTTTCCCAATCTATTCGCTTTCTTTCATATAATTTCATTTCTAGTCATCTCCAAATACTCCTTTATTCTGCTAATATATCTGTATGTCTATCGCTGTATTGCTTTATATATCGGTTGTTTCATATTAGATATTAAGAATTTTAACTATTTTCTGTCCCTCCTAATATCCAAAAACTATTATATAACTCTATATAAAAAAGTAATATACGAAGTTAATATATGTTTTTAAAAGCTGTTAAAAGTACAATTAAATGGAACTGTCGCATTAAGTATTATACACATAAGATATAGTATAAAATACAGTACTATCTAATAATAACTTGTATGTGTTTTTCTTAATATGACAACAGCCCCAACATAATTATAAAAAAATAATCAAGAGAACGATGTATAACAAATATAGATGGAATTCTCTGTTAGATAAAAAGCTATAAATACTTCAAAAAAATGTGCAACCAATTTTCTAGAACACTTACCTATACATATTTTCTGCACAGACAACATCCCAGTTTTTATCATGCTAGTTTTTCTTACTTCGATTATTTTTTATGTATACATACCCTTATATTCATCTAGCAAAAAAAACCACAATAAATACGGATTCCAATCATTTTATAAAATATTTCTAATTATATTTTAGAGAAAAACTATCTCATTTGCTGATGATATGACAACAATAAACTACTTTCTGTTTGGCTTTCTCTTGATTCTCAATAGTCTAGTAAAATCATCAAATAACGTAGTATCCATTGGCTCAAACATTAGCCATTTCCCATCATGATATGTTTGAGTTTCATCATAAATCCTTTGAACTTCTTGTGAAAAAGTATCTCTATCAGCTTCAAATTTTAATCTTTCGTCTTTCCCTAAGATAATCATAAAGCCTACACAGTTTTCTCTTGCATATAATGCACATAATGTTTTCCCACCCCGGCGATATTTATATTCATATTTCCATGCTTTACCACCCTTATTCCATAATCGTTCCATATCATATTTTTCCTCAATTAACGCATCTAATTTAATCCAAATATTATATAATGATTCTCCGACTAATAATATCATATCTTCTGTACTTGGAATTATATCAAGCATGATTGCCTCCTCTTTTAAATTATGATTTGATAATATCTAAGGTAACTGTTTTATCTATTTATTAAAACTTCTACTGTTTCAAGAAGTATTACCATTTTCCTGTAACAACTGTTCCCCACTCATTGAAAGTATACGCTCCCAGTGTTCTGCATCATTTCTGCCCTTTTATAACACCATATTCTTTCGGCAGTATGCAATCTGCACAAGGTCGTTAAAAACTTCATTCCATGCGCGTCCCGTAGCCTTGCAGCACGCACGAATAGCGCAATCGCCAACACACCTTCTCAAAGAATTGCTATTATATTCTACCCATCTATTATTCATTGTCTGTTACCTCATTTTTATTTCTATAATCCCATTCTCCATATTGATTAACTATTTTATCAGGCATTCTCCTATTGTTTGCTTGCGTCTCCCAGTTCGTCTATATATATATTTATAGTATTATGGCATTAAGGAGGACAAATAAATGGCAAAGCAATAATTTACTACTACCATAGATAGTGAACCTTTAGAACAAATCAAAATTCAAGCTTTCAAAGAAAACCTCTCCGTGTCTGATTTATTAGAGGAACTTATCAGAAAATACCTTGACAATATCGCTAAATATGTGGTATTTATTTTTATCAATCATCTTCCCTACCTCAATTTTACAACAGATTTGGACAGTGATTGTACCATTTTAAGACAATAAAAACCTACAATTGAACTCTAACGACACATTATATCAATATTAAATAAACTCCACTTCATTAAATTGTAGTTCTTCTACTTTCACTCCTATCGTTGATGGTATATCATATGCTATATCATATCTGTGTTTTTTTCCATCAATCAGAACAAACTCAGCATTCTTTTCAAGAATATCCCCATCTAAAGTAAGAAGCATCTTATTACCAGTTTTTAATTTACTCTTTATTCTCATAATATTTCTCTAACTCCTTTTATAATTCTTCAACCGCTTCTTTGTCTGTTCATGTTCCTCTTCTGGTATACGATATTTCTTCTGACACGACAAAACATATTCCTTAGCTTCGATTCCATTCAATATTATCTGTTCCTTAAATGTTTTATCAGCATTTCTATTTCGAAGGTTCTATCTAAAATGAAATGTTCCTTCCAAAACATCTGAAACAGTTACATTTATACGAAATAAAATTACATCGCCAATAGTACTCGCCGAAGCATCATTCATTTTTAAATGATGCTCTATTTCATCAGTCCCTCTATCTATTCCACCATTTTTCTAAACAGGTTCTATAAACTTATATAAGTCGGTTGAGCAATTATTTCAATACCATCTTCAATTCCTCTATGTGTTTTACCTTTTCTGAACATTTCTGGTAATGGATTCTCGATATGTATATCAGCTTCTTTCTTTTAATTATTTACATACCTCCTCGCTCCAGCATTACTACGCTTTGTCTGCTCCCTGCAAAAATTATACAAAATACATGATAATAAAATGGAATCTGTAAAATTTATCAAATTAAATTATATTTCTTTTGTATTTCCTCAATTTTTTTGTTTCGTTTCTTGTAAATATAAGCAAAATCAATACTATTACCGTCTAATCCCCCAACATATCTTCCTTCTGCCTTTAATTTTTCTACCACTTTATCTTCCTCATTCAACACCCACTGTATTACTTTGTTATACTCTTTTTTTGTTTGCTCCATGTAATTCACGCTGATACCTCCTATAACCTATACCAACCTTTCAACCATACTAATTACTTTTTTACGCCTTGTGCTAGAGTCATCCCAACCCCAAATATTAATATCTCATATTCTTTCAATTTAGAATAAACCATACTAACATCAGAAATATCAACTTTATCAATTAAAATTGGAGGTTCATGTTTTGGATCAACATTATCTGCAATACTTTTTCCAGATGATAAACCTAATTTATCTTTTAAATTATCATTTTCCTCACCAAATCTATTCTGTTTTGTTTACCTTATAGTAGTTCCATTTGCTTTGGAAGATCTCTTTCTTTCGAAACCAGCTACCTTTATCTGGTCATATTGCGGCTGTAAATTACTCTGTTTAAATCATTGTACTTACCATTTTGTTGTGTCAATTTATATACTAATTTATCATGATCTTTTTGCGAAATCTCTTTTGCATCAGTCTCTGCAACATTATCTATCTGTACTTGCTTTCCAACTAATTGTAACCTCGTTTTTCTGATTACCCTTTTATAATATCGTTGCTTCTACTTTAAATCATACAAATCACAATTTTTCTTGTTATCCTCTATACTTTCTTCTTCATAAGGATTTCTTAGCCTTAAATCCCATGCTTTATGACTATACATACAATTATATTCATAAAGCCCCAGTGGATTAACTACTTTTCCACCTTCTGTTATAGGGTCAATGTTTAAATGGGCAATTTCTTTCGCCTATTCCCGGTCTTGTTGTCCGAGTTTCTGCATCTCCTCGGTAAGGCTCATGGCAGATTTCCTAGCCCCAAATCTAACGGGGCATCTTTAGCCCGCTTATTCCATCCATAAAGGGTATCGATATTGACTCCCAGTTCCTTTGCTGAGCCCAATTTCCCTTCCCAGCTTTACAGGCTGAATTTTTAACTCCTTGTCATAAACCTTTTTCTGTGTCATTTTACAACCTCCATTTTCACTTCTTTCTTTATAACTCTGTGAAGTGGATGTGTCAATTAATATGATACAACATCACTCTGAAATCAACAGCAGAATTATACATATCAAACTCTTATCAGAGGAATCTTATTTCTCCTAGACACAAAATTTTTTACGCCCTCAGGTGGGCAAATTGTGGAAAAATCCCACTATTCTGCTTTATAAAATGCCTAGAATACCTACTATTTCTTAACTAATAAACAAACTGTTTCCACATATGTAGGAGCTACTATGCAAACACAATTTTTCAACCTCGTCACTTGTATAGGAATACAATTTTCAAGCTATCGGCTTTAATTTATATGAACATTCATTTTCCATTCCTTCATATTTATCAATAACCAGTTTGGCATAGTTCAATGCTTCATTTGCACTTAAATTCATTTCTAAATAAATACCCTCCGCTATCTTTTTCGGCACTCTCATATTATCATCCGTATCATTTATAATTCGTTTGCTCCTGCCTTTAAAATCTTTATGGCGAATCAAACTTCGGAATATCTGAGCATCGTATTCATACATCTGCATACAAATATTCTTTAAAAAACTTCTCCATGAATCCACGGGAATCGTCCCACCGCATATTTCAATTTGACAAGGTGTCCGACCAGTTACATCAACTTCATCCATTATATCAAATTCCGTTCTTGTATCGACATCATTTTCACTCATACTAATTGCATCTGGACATTGCCATATAGAACATATTTCATCGATAAACCATCCACTTCTTTTGACAATTTCAACCTCATTCCATGTGTCTATTTTAGAAAGCTCTTTATTGATATAGATATTGGATTCCTGATACAATCTCTTTTTTTCTTCAAAACTGTCATTGGACATTTCTGAATTATATCCAGTAACTGTTAGATTACCTATGCAATGCACATATTTTTCATGTATCTCCACTGCTTTCTTACCTAAATCTATTTTCCATTTTGCATTAAGCGTCTGCGGCATAATATGCTCTATCGTCAATTCATCAAAAGAAACAACTTCTTTGCCCTGATTACGCTCAACTTGTTCTAAAATATACTTTATATGTGGGAATTTATAGCTGTCACGCAATGACAATTTATCTCTTACCACATTGTCATTTGGGAAAACTACCTTGCCCTTCTTCCCTGCCAATACTGCAGCAACCCTGTCACATAAGTCTTTATCTTTATATTGTTCTATATCTTTTACCATTGAAGCAAATACTTTGTTTAGTGCATTTGTAGGCATTTCACACAATAACCGCCGCATAACATATGATAGAATAACATCCAGCGTTTTACACACCATTTGCATATCAATATTATGATACATATAGCAATCTTCAAATATATTTAGCAAAAAAGGATAAACCGTCGTTGACTTTAACCTCTGTAACTGTGACAACCTCCCATTCACTTCCTCGTCAGGACTATTACAATATTTAAACCAACTGTAATATTCTCCATAGGTTGTCAATTCATCAAGAAACCCCTCTGCATCATAATTGTCCAATCTTAAATAATATTCCTTAAAATTGTTATACACATTATCTTTATTAGGAATCATACCTGTTTTTAACGTCAAATAATCTCGAATATAGTCTGATATCATTGCATCTGGAAGCAGATTCTCCAGCTTTATCCAATAACTATTATATAATCTTTCCTGACAGTCATAAGCTTGTCCCATTAATAAATAGTTCCTGATTAGGTCAGCCTGTGTCAAATCTAATCCAGTAGAATTTAATGATTCAAAAATCAACTGTGGATTTTCTTTTTCCTTTGTTAACTGGATATATACTATTTCTAACTTCTGTATCCCCTGATATATTTGCTCTGGAGATAAAAACGACTCTCGAATCAAATCCATAAATAAATTATAATTCAATAATATTTGTGATTCTTCCATGTCATCAATTTGGTCATTAATTAGTTTCTGAAAATTGCATGAATCTGATTTCATCGGCTTTAATTTTATTCTTAATGCTTCTGGGCTGAATCTATTTGTCAAATAGCTTTCTTTTATCTCAATTTTCAATTCCTCTATTAAAGTGGAATCTAAAATTGCTTTTAAAAGCAGCATAATAGAAGTCAAACGTTGTTGTCCGTCAATCACGATAAATTGCCTGAAGTTTGCTGTGGACTCTCCTTCTACATATACTAATGTTCCTAAAAAATGGCTATTTCTATTTTCATCTACTGCAATTGATTCTATATCTCTGAACAATGTAATACACTGCATCCTTTTCCAGTCATAATTTCTCTGATATACAGGAATATAAAAAGTTCTTTTACCTGCCCCAATAAACTCTAAAAAACTCAAATTATCTGCTTTCATATGTATCTCTCCTCTTTTTCTAATATCACACAATTTTTATTATCAAATCATATCTTTTTCTTGAACCTGTTGGAATTTCCGACAAGTTGATATTTCATCTCATTTTGTCCCATATTGTTTCTGGCACTATCAATCAGTTTTTTTGATTTATCATATAAAGTCTGAAATTCTTTATTATCTATTTGTTCCAATTTTTCATTCTTCACTCTGATATCGCCAAATGATTTTTCCAATTTTACATAATCTACAATATATGACAAATTTAAACACACACATGTATTGGAATTACATTTTTTCCAGCCTCAACAAAATTGTAAAATACCATAACACCACATTCACTAGCATTTCTCTCTTTTTCAGTTGTTCGGAAAATCCAAACAACTGAACTTCCATCCCAAATAATTCATTAAACAGGTTCTTTTGTATCTCCACACCCCACATCAACCACCGCAGAAACCTCAAAATACTTTTCCATCCTCTTATTCCGATTCCCGTCACCATCTTCTGTAAACACAAAATGCTTGAAAAACTGCTTAAAATATAGGATTTCTAGGTATCTTTCCTTTGTATCAACACCACAGTCTCCACAGACGCAACATTTTCCCTCAAAGAATCCAGCACCTCTTTTCCTGCCGAAAACGTATATTTTATCTCCTTTATCGGGTTTTTGCTTTCATCCCATGTTTCTTTAGGATAGAGCCGTACCTCCGAAACCAGACACTCCATCATCTTCCGCTGGTCGTCCTTACTCATTTTATCAAAGAACTTATCGAAAGCCAACAGCATTTTATATATGCCATCCTTTGTAAGTACATCCTGCTCTACCGCTGCTTTCTTCCGCTCACAATCCGTTATCTGGTCTTCAATATTATAGATTTCTTCATAGAGCTTATTCAGCCGTTTATTCATATCCTGCCTTTTCCGCTCTGCATTCCTGTCCTCGTCAAATATATCGTCAATATCCCTTTCCAGATTGCTCTTGCTTCTTTCCAGCTTTTTCAGCCTCTTATGGTAATTTGCCATCTCTGCATCCAGTTCTGATACGTCCACCTTCTGCCCTATCTGCCTCTGGATATCCTCTGCAAACTGCGGGTTCCTTACCAGCAGCTTTGTATACTCGATAACCTCTGATTCTATCCATTCAGCGGAAATAGCGTTCTTTTTGCACTGACCAAATTTTGATTTTGCATAGTGACCGCACTGGTATTTCCATTTGTAACGCCTCGTACCGTCTTGGTTCGTCCATGCAGCCGCATCCGCATACATAGAAGAACCGCACATAGGACATTTCAGGATTCCAGACAGTAAATGCTTGCTGCACCTGCCAACAGAAGGATTACCTGTTGCTGATGTCTCCTTCCGCTTTACCTGTGCCTTTTCAAACAGTTCATCACTGATTATCGGCTCATGCACAACTTCATCACTCATTATATATTCATCCGATTTTACCCGCCTGTACTCATTTTCTGTGCCGTTCACCTTCTCCATGCGTGTCCTGCCGAACGCAATCCTCCCCGTATACACTGGATTATCCAGCATCCGCTTGATATGGTGTACAGACCAGTCCGTAAAAGTCCTGCCGTGGGAGTTCTTAGATGACGGTTTTGGCACACCCTGACGGTTCAGATAGCCCGCAATCGTGGAGTACCCGATACCGCCGTTTACAAACTTATCAAAAATAAGCTGCACAATCGGGGCTTCTTCTTCCTTAATTTCCAGCTTCCCATTTACCAGTTCATACCCATACGGGGCAAAACCGCCGTTCCAGCCTCCCTGCTTCGCCTTTTCTTCCCTGCCAAGCATACTCTGTACAAGGATGTTTTCTCGCTCCATCTCGGCAACCGCCCCCAATATGGTTATCATCATCCTTCCCATTGCAGTGCTGGAATCCAGACCATCCTCTTTACAGATAAGGTTTACCCCGTACCTCTTTATATAGGTTAAGGAATTGAGTATATCCTTTGCGTTCCGTCCGAACCGTGACAGTTTGAACACCACAACATAATCCGTACCAATCCTGCCCGTTGAGATATCTTCAAGCATCTGCTGGAATACTTCCCTGCCTAATATGGATTTCCCGCTCTTCCCTGGCTCCACATAAATCTCCGATACCGTCATACCTTCAAATTCAGCCCATTCTTTCAGGTAACGTTTCTGTCCTTCAAGGCTGTAACCCTGTACCTGTCTTTCGGAACTGACACGTATGTAGATTACACACTTCTTTCCTTTCCTGCTGCTGTACACATCATCCATACCCATAACATCATCCTCCTGTCATTTTAAAATCTCTGGCGCATATTTCTTCATCAGCCCTGCTATTGTCTGTACACAATAATCATAATTCATCCTCTGTGCCTGTCTTGCTGTGCTGTTTGCAGCCTCCTGTGGGAATATTAAAGATGTGAAATAACCTTCAATAAAAAATATATGACTGTATGTTTCCACATCAAAAGCCCTCCCATAATGTATTATTTCTGGCACTATCTGTGACGTTATTTTCGGTATTGCAATGTTTTTATGCAACACTGCATCCATTGGTGGAAAATTATAAACCATAACCCATCCCTCCTAATTTATCTTTTTTACTTGTACCAATCTTATTTATACGGCTATCAATCTGCCAGATACAATCATCCAGCGTTACCAGCATTTCTTTTCTTATCACGGTAGTCTTGAACCGCTGTATTTCATGCTTAGCCAGCTCCATACAATCTATCTGTTCCTGCTGCCTCCCTGCTGTAGCTTTCAGGTTCTTTTTCAGGTTTTCCCGTATAAATCCCAGCACTTTCATTTCTACGGCTTCCCTTGCCTCCCCTTTCCTGCCCGCAATGGTCGTCCTGTGTGATGCCCCTGCTGCATCATGATATGTAAAATTGCATTTCCAGCGTCCATGCCTTGCATCATATTTCATTTCACCGAATACCCCTTTAGACTTCCTGACATTGCCCGCATCCCATTCTTTTTGCAGAATATCAGCAATGCTTTCCAACCGTGTCCTTCCTGTCAGTTCCACATCCTCTAAAGAAAGCCCTACTATGGATATCCCCAAAGCCTCTACCTTCTTTCTACACTGGTTCATTATCTTTTTGCATACCGCTTCGTCCCATCCATGCTGGTCTGCCAGTATTTTTATTGTCCCAGAATACCCAAAACTATCCACACTGGCGTACAGTGACTTCAACCTCCGTTTCTCGTCCTGCCCATAAGGACTAGACTCTATAATGTGCATGGCTTCATCAAAGGTAACATGGTATCCCGAACCAAAAAGCTCCTTTACTTCCGCAACAATTTTTCCCATGAGTGCAAATGTGCTGTTTTCATCCAACAAGACAGAAAGTCGCTTTTTATCTGGTGTTAGCTGTTTCAACGCCCTGCTGCCCCTTAGCTGCTTCTCAATCCTTATGACATCCTCAATCTCGTTCATCTCCGTTTTGGGTACGGATGGATTCTTTTTCAGCCATTCCAAAGCCTTGTAATAAATATTGTAGGTAAAGGTTTTCGCCATATTGTCCAGCGTGACAGATTCAGACTGCACTTCTGGTCGGTCATATCCTTTATACGGCGCATATCCGCATTTGCAATTCATTGTAAACCCCTTATGCAGCAACCGCATATACATCCTTAAAACCTCTAGCTCACCTGTCCCCATATGCAGGTCAATCCCGCAATCTAATCTACCCAACATCCATTCTGCGGAATTGCTGTTCTGCATGGACAGGTGGAGCTTTTGGCTTAGAATCCTGTCAATCCTGTCAATCATGGCTTTCACATCTGTCTTTCTAAGGTTTGCCATTGACACATTGCTTCTGCCCAGCAATCTGCCGACATTCGCCCGCACTGTCATGGTATGGCTGTATCCAGTAAGGACACCTTCCCTCATAATTGGCTTCCTGTTTATGGATATGGCATTGATACCCGCTATGTTTGGTGACTGGATATGGATGTCACTGGCATAAGGGACGCTGTAAATCCTGCAAAGCGCATACACTTCATCCTGCTTGACAATATGGCTGACTTCAAGCGTATGGCATTGTAAACATAATGGCACGCCATATCACCCCCTTCCTGTTTTGTCCACTGTCAATCCTTTTCTATTACCCGATACTAATTTTGTTTTGTCCACTATTGGTTCATAAATCTTCCACTGTACATAAATGCAAAATGTCCACTATCACATCACCCATAAGTGTCCACCATATCCTGAAAGCCCCATAAATACTGGCGTTATCGGATATAAGGATATATCTCTCTTTATTAAATACATAATCCTTCCGATAACATTACCTATACTATACAGACACACCCAGACAACTGTATCTGTATAACTGGCAGGAAGGTTACAACATAGCAGATATTACATAACCATTGCCATACCTTCCTGCCTAACTGTACTGCCATTCCATATTGCGGGCTGGATGGGGCAGCAGCATCTTCTCTGATAAACTGCACCGCTCTGTATCTGTTTACTAAATGCAGCAGCATTCTTTATGTCACTGTACCGTTTCCATTGGACATCCTTTGTTACTGCCCCGTTCCCTTCCTTGTTGTTTCCCGCCGCTCTGATATTGCACTGTCTATGATTTCCCTGTCATACAGCACCCTGCGCCCTATGTGGACTGTCGCGCCAATCTCATTGCAGAACTCCATTGTCTTTGTCCTTCCCAGCCCTAAATAGTTGCCAGCCTCACTTATGTTGAACATCCTTTTTTCTCGCATTCCCGATACCTCCTGTGTTATAATATTGTTCGTGGACAGCCGTATTTGTCCGTATACATCCTTACAAATTCCACTATACAGGAACCCCCGTTTTTTATCAGTGGAAAAATAGCTGCACAAAATATGCCCTTGTTAGTCTACCTACGGAGATGATAATAAAATGAATATGAAAAACCTTGAATACAGGATATGCCTTGTAGAAGATACCTATGGCATCAGATACCCAGAGGAATATATCCCTGACATCCAGATAACAGACGGTGTTCCAGAACTGTTAGCTGCTGGCTCTTTTTTAATGAAAATACATAACATGAATTTCTCCAACGTCCGTGATACTGTGGCATTCCTGAAAGACTGCCTTGATGCCCCAGAGACCGCAGACGTTGGTGATTCTTTTGCCAACTTCCGTGACACTATCGCGTCATGGTTCATGCGCACTGCTGATTATGGCTACTGCATTGCTTCCAGAGACATTGAGCTGCTTTCTGATTTAACAGCCTGCCAGTTTTATGATGCCTACAAATCGTCTAGCAGCACCGCTTCCCTAGCCTCCGTGTGCGATTCCATATATGGGATTCAGTCCATGTGCTTCCAGCTTATGGAATACAGGGAATATACCCCAGACATATGCAGCCTGATTGAAGGGCAGCAGCTCTCATTTTCCTACTGTTTTGTTGATGGCTCCCCAATCAGGGTTTACGCAATCCGCACGCTTCTGGAACTGTTTGTTATGGATGCCGTTCGGTATATGGAAAGCAGGGAAAAGCTATGCCGATGTAAATACTGTAACAAATATTTCTTCAAGCAGGAGAGGAACACCGAGGTATATTGTCCATACCCTAACCCCTATCAGCCCTATGATGGGATGTCCTGCAAGGAATACCATGCACAGCATCCGAAACATACTGACAGGGTATCTGAACTCTTCAAGCGTGCATATAAAAGGCAATACAAATATTTAAGTGACAGGGACTTACTATCTTCAAATATCTTACCAGTCTGGAATGACGAGTTAAAAAAGCGTGAACGCATTGCAAGGGATAAATGGTCTGCCACGGAACTGGAAGACTTTATAGAAAATACCAGATTCAGTAAGATAGGGGTTGATGTTACCGATTACAGCAGCTATTGAAATTAAAAAAGGGAATGGATATCCGCCATTCCCAAATCATTTATGCAACCGCTATTTTTGAAATGTTCCTTACCGTCCACTGGTTTACCGCCATACAGCAGCTTATCACATCTGCCAGCGAATATGATTTCTTACTGCTGATAATATCTGGAAGGATAGCCTCTATGTCCTCACGGAACATGACAGCGTTCTTCTGGATGGCATCATTAAACCGCAAGACCGCCTCCCTCTGGATATCCCCAACAAATGTACTCTGCCATAACAGCCTTGCTGCAACATCATCTGGTATCAAATCAACCTGTGCTGGCACCTTTTTCTCCTGCTCACCCTTCTCTATATATACATTGCCAAGCGGGATGCAGTAAAAAGTACATAGCTTCTTTAATAACGTCTTGGAGATACCGCAGCCCGTTTCTGCCCTTGATACGGTTCTCTGGGAAATGTCAAGCTGCCTAGCCACAAATGACTGGCTCCATCCCCGCCCTATGCGGGCATCCTTTAAATTCTCCGCGATTACCCGATTTAAACTGTTCTTATCCATGAAATACACCCCTTCCATTAAGACAACAGGCTGGACAATAAAATCATCCCCTCCTGCACGGCGACACTTCCTATAGTTTACTATATACGCCCCCAGCCCCATAAAATGTAGCCTGAAAGCACACTTTCCCGAAAAACATTCCCATTACAATAAGGAAAAGCAGGGCATCCCCGCTGATGTATGCCTGTTAAATCCCTCATGGCTGTATGGACAGTTTAATCAAATGGCGCTTCCTCTCCATCCCCTAAATCAAGATACCATTCCTGACTGAATTTTTCCTTTGGCTGCTGTTTTTTCATTCTTTCAG
Source organism: uncultured Lachnospiraceae bacterium (assembly GCA_910588535.1). Lineage (GTDB taxonomy): Bacteria > Bacillota > Clostridia > Lachnospirales > Lachnospiraceae > RGIG8607. The sequence continues at coordinate 40,908 of CAJUOO010000002.1, forward strand.
GCTTCGCTTTTAATGTAGGGGATTTCCCCACTGCCTCCTGATATACTTCTATAAGGTTTGGCAGGGAACCTGACACCAGCCGCTTCCTGACGGATATATTGACAGGGTTAATGCCCAGCTCCTGCAAATTTCGGAGTGCTTCCAGTGCATAGGCTCGCTTCCGCATGGATTCCATGCATGGATATGTCGGTGTTTCATCTTCCACATGGTCTAAAAACGCTGCTATCCCTTTATATTGGGCTATCCCTTTTAATGCATCACACATTTTGTCCTTCTGTGCCTTTGTATATCCTGAATCCCTGATGATGCCCTCACACGCTGAAAACTTATAATACCTGCCAGTACCAGCAATCTTCCCCATGTAAAAACAGAACATATCCACGTCTATCTGCCCTGCCATTTTCTGGAACTGCAACAGGCTCCTATCCTTAATCTCATAATCCCTGCATAGTGAGAGTATCTTCTTCTTTTTCAGGTACAGTCTATATGCCAGATAATCCTTCTTCGGCTTGCTGGATACATACTTGATATCCTCCTGTTTAAATAATGGGTCAAGCTGCCCTGCCATATCCGTTTTTGGCGCATTGTAATCCAGAAGTATCTTCATGGCAATGCTGTCATAAGCAGGGCGTTCCTGCCTCCGCTTCTCCTTCCGTAATTCTTTCTGCTCTTTTTGTGACAGCTTACTGTTCTGGAAAGTATGCTCCCTCGGCTCTATGACAATATTCCTGCCCTGTTCCCTCTGGTGCATGGAATCATAGGAAATCTGGTGTGCTTCATCACTGTCTGATTCCATCCTGCCAAATTCCCTTTTAAGTTGCATATTTTTCAGGTCATACCCACTCTTTAGGAACTGGTAATAGTCTTTGATATGGTATCCCTGAAAAACATACCTGAAAGACGCTGATTGCAGCTTCCATTCCAGTCTGCGCCCCCAATCTTCTGGAAGGTATTCCTCTACTTTCCCAGTCACCATTGAAAAATCATATTCCCCATCACGCTCAAACCTTTTTGCATCCACCGTTACATTAATGGTGCAGTTATAATTGCTTAACGGCTCCAGAAACAGCTTTTTCAGGTTGACCCACACATTTACCTGTACAATCCCCTTATCCTTTAATTCAACAGTATACATTTCCGTCTCGGCAAATTGTGGCTGCTCAAACTTAGAATAGTTCCTGATGTTCAATGCTTCCGCTGCATTAATGGCAGCATTAATCGTAATAAAATCCAGCATACAGTCTCCTTCAGTTGCCACAAGAAAAATAAATGGACTGTCATCCAACAAACTGCATTATAAAGGGATTTATCCCTGTTCACGTCAATTTCAAAGTGGCTAATTTCCCTAGCGGGGTATTACAAGTTAATTATAATATTTCCTCTATATCCCTCCCCTAACGGGGAATAGACGGACAGTAGTAGCTGCTCCTGCCTCACATGTGATAATCCCTAACGGGATTTTAACGAATCATGGATGAGGGCAATGCTTCCTCTTGTCCTTTAATGCCTATCCCTATCGGGATAACCAAAATAATAATTCTATTATAAAGGAGGTTTCTAAGAATGGAAACAAAATTTAATCCAGAGACACTAAGAAATGTAAAGCTGTTCGATGCGGAAAAGCTGAAACGGCACATTGAAAGCGAAGACAAGAACTGCGTTCTTTATCTTGACAGACCTCAATTAGCCTCATGGGAGAATCCCCGTTACACCTTTTCCCTTATCACGCCTGACTGTGGGTTGAGGGAAGCATCCATCGGCGAGATAATGGAATGCCTGGAAGAGAACGATATCCTTGATGATTCCGAAATCATTCTTTCTTGGGAGGCGCACGAACAATGGTATGCTGAACTGCGGGATGCCCTTGAAAGTCTGCCTGATTACCTGTACTCCCATGGTGTCCCCTTCCCTTACGAACTGCACCCCAACAGCAACGGAGTCAGTGATTGCTATGTATATGGCGATGATGCAGCAGTGATAAAATTTATTGAGACACTCCTTGTAATGTCGGATGTTTCAGTAAATACGGAATCCATGGAAAGCCAGCAGATAATCATGGATAATGCTGTTAATTTTGCCGTAGACGAACTGATTCCCGCCCTGCATTCCGAAAACGAGGTTTCCAGCGAAACTGCTGCTGCCCTTGTGCAGAAGGTATACAAATACACCTCCCAGCTCTTCTGGATTTACAGTCTTTAAACCTGACAGGTACAGCCCTCAAAAGCTGTGCCTGTTCCCTTTAAGAGATTCAGATAATGAAAGACAACTTTTTACAATGTACGAAACTAATCAACCATAACCCAATATTAAAAGGAGAGTATCATTATGTCAAAAATTAAAGTGATTGCAAACAAAAGAAGTGCATATACCAGAACAAGCATAGACGCCCTAGAACTAGACCGTCTCTATGTCTGTGAACGGCTTTTCATCTACATGGTTACAAGTGGTATGCCCGAAGAGTTCGTCAAGCTGTGCCGTAATATGATTATCCACATGCTCATCTTTCAAAAAGACCCTAAAGAGCTGGAAAAGCTAATCCGTAAGGCAGATGAGGAAATCTCTCCTTGTGGTGACATGCTTCTGGCAGGACTCAAACATTAGTTCTACATGTTTCGATTATTTTGATAATCCTTAAGTCTCAACTCGGACAGGTACAGCCCAAAAGCTGTGCCCGTCCTTTTTTCATTCATTAACTCATCAAATATTACTGCTGTTTTGCTGTCTGGAACTTCTCAATCAAGATGGATGCCTGTACGCCCGTGATTTTCCTGTAATCATCTATGCCCCAATTAGCCATTGTGTATCTGTTCAACGCATTCTCTGACGAATTGCTCTCCTTCATCAGCTTTTCCAGAAGGGTTATCTGCTTCTTGGTCGCTGGTTTCTCCTTGGCTACTGCTTTAGTGGTTTTCGGTTTTAATTCCTCTGGATTCTTACCGCTGCTGCCTGTATCGCTGTTATCAGGCTCTGTATTCAGGTCTTTCAAATCCTCCATATCCTGCGTAAACCTCGCGGACAGATTACCGACATTCAGGGCAGCATCCACAAGCGCACGTTTCTTAGCCATTTTCAGCACCGTGTTCTGGACTGCGTACCCGCTGCTCTTGGCATATCTGCCCTCTCTGGTATTGGTGATGCCGATTCCCTCACCTTTGACAACGCCGTTGTAATCTATCAGGAACACCTTGCACTCATAAGAGAAAAAGCCCACATTATAGTCCTCCACACGGTTCACTATCTCCGTCCGTGCAATCAGCCCCAGATAGTTCAGAATCTTCTCTGCCCCGCTCTTTAGCAGTGTAGGCTTGTTGCAGTGTGGTATCACGCCGTAATCCGTTCCAGCCACAAGGACAGTTTCAATAAATCTGCTCATTTCATCATTGAATGTTTTTGCTTCCTCAACGGTCAAGCCCCTTGCCCCTGATGATGTTATGGGCTTCGTCTCTGGCTTAAATTCAGTGCTTTCCGCATCAAACATAAGGTTCTTAGGGATATTCATTTCAGCCCTGTCTATGGCTGCGCTGGAACCCTCCGCTGGCTCAATCTTCCCCATCCTGCTCTCTAACAACGCTTTCAAATCAATCTGTTTGCTCATAATCTCCATCCTCCTGTTTATTTTACTGTGAATCTCCTGCTTGTGCTGGTCTTAACATATTTCTGGTAAATCTCTGGCTCGTTCTCTTTCAGGGCTTTGCTGTCAAGCCTCTCGGAACTTACGGGTTTCCATGAGATTGCATGATTCAGGCATTTTGCCCTGTCATAATCCCTCATAAATTCTTTGATATGGTTCGCTGCATCCTGCTTCTTCGCCTTTGCGTTATCTTCCTCTGCGGATGCCTCGATATAAAGGTCAACATACTCAATCGCTTCCTCTGGCAAGACAATCTGCTCTGATATACCGCCACGGTAGGCGCGGTCAAGCAGCCCTGTGGCAGCATCCGAACCGTCAATCTCTGGGCGTACCATATTCTGCACCTTATTCCAGAACTCCTTTTCTACCGCTATAAGCATCCGCTGTACCTCCGAATCTGCGTCAACTTCAAATACCTTGAAGCTGTTGCCTCCAATGAGTACAGCCACATATGCCTTTGCAGCCCCTGTGACACAGAGGTAATGCTGCACCTGTGTCTGGTAATATGCTGGGATGTCATCCTCCCATTCATTCCGTTTATATTCGCTGGCGGTCTTGATTTCAAGGATTGCGGGGTTCCCTTCATCATCCACGGTCAGCCCGTCCACATCCGCAAGCATGAACGGGTATTCAGGGTGCTGCAACATAGCTTTCACTTCCACTACTGACTTCCCCATGACCTCCGCAAAATGGTTACGGATGACAGGCTCCATGATGTTGCCCCACTGCATAGCCTCGTTTTCTTCTACTGCCTCATTGCTCTGGTTCGTCTTGTCCAGCCATAGACCAACCGCTGACTTCCATTTACTGATTCCCAATATGGCAGCTACATCACTGCCCCCAATGCCACGCTTACGGTAACTAAGCCATTCCTCCCGTGACAGTCCTTCCGTCTCCACGAAAACATTTACGTTCATAATCCCATTGCCTCCTGTCATTAAAATAAAACAGGCAGAAGCCCTATGCCCCTGCCCGTAAAGTAACTTATAATGCTACATACATCCTATGCCCTGCTGCATCCCATCCCTGCAAGATATCCTTCCATATCACCATCCTCAAAATGGTCACGGCGGTAACGCTCATTCCAGAGCAGTTCCTTTAATCTCTTTGGGGAATCAGGCTGGTACTCAAAAGATACAAACTTACCCAGTTCCATATCACCATACTCTGTAATGGCTTTCCCTGCCGCCTGTGTGCGCTCCCCATGCTCATAGACCAATGTCACGCTCCCAGAACTGATTGCAGCTTTCTTCATATACTCATAATGTTTCTGGTAGTCCAGCGTATAGATATCACCTGACACAATACCGTCCACAATCCCTGTAACTTCCACTATGTAGCAAAGCACTGGTTCACTCGTCTGCTCGGCATAATAACAGAAGGTAATGTATTCCCGTGTGTCCTTCAGGAAAATATCACGCTCACGCAAGCACCACGTCCCATTTTCACGGCACATCCAAAGGAAAATCCTGTCCTGCCTTTCCTCTTTCCCTGCTGCCGCTTCCAACATACGCCTGTCAACGTCAAAATCGGACTTGAAATGAACCGTGTGCGCCTCTACAATGCGCCCCATCACTTCCAGAATGTCCACCTTCCAAAATTTCCGCTCTGCAACTGTCCTTCTTCCCATTATTCTCCATCCTCCTTCAAATCAGAAAAAGCGGAATCCGAAGACTCCGCTAAGTTATTGATTATCTTTGCAGCTACCTTCTGTACGGTGTCTGCAACAATTTTCAGTTCGTCCTTATCTTTCAGCCAGCTCTTGATATAGCTCACGCTGTACCTGCTGGTATCAAGCCCCAGACGCATACTTACCACAAACGCAACGCTCTCTGCTATCAGTTCCCTGCGGTTCCTGCTGATATCTTCCTCTGAATGCATGGCAAAATCAATGGCGTGAGCATATTCGTGTAAAATCGTCTTGATTTTCTGTAAATACTCAACGTCTGCCCGCACACTGATAACCCCTGTTTCCAGATTGTAGCTGCCCTTTGAGGCTGTCCCTGTCACTTCCTGTACTGGATGCTCCGTGGAGATAAAGGCTTTCAGCTTTTCATAAATCTCTTTCTCCTGCTCACTGTTCCCAGCAAGCCCCTTTACCAGAACGGGCAAATATTCATCGGAACCGTCCGTGTCGGTAATGTCAAATACATAAGTTATTCTGAATCCAGAAATGACTTTCTTTGTCACCTTCTCGCCCTCGGAATCCTGATACTCTGACTTGTTTTCAGGCTCCTTGAAATCCTCCACTTTCTTGAAGCAGGGGGCTAAGATAGCCAGCCCCTTTGCCCCTTTCTTCACATACCGCCCAAGCTGATTCCATGCCCGATAACCTTTAACAAAGCTCGCTTCTGGATTTTGTAAATAAATTAACATTGCATTTCTAAAACTATAGTTGTAAAATAGACTTTGAAAAGCAAGGAAATGAAGCCAGTCCTCGTCCGTATTGATAGCCGCCAAGCCATCTTCAATACGTTCAAGGGCTGCTTGTATTTTCTCCTGATTTTTATTCATGACTATGTACCTCCATATCAAGATTTAATTCGTTGTGGATGATTTCAGCAAATTCTTCCATCAAGTCCGTGTCATTCCCCATCCATAAGGAATACAGGTAATCGGTGATATGCTCCTGCTGGTTCAGCCAGCCCCATTCCCCTGCGGATAAACTGCTGCAATTATGGTTCGCAAAAACGCAATATAATCCCTGCTTCACCACAAGCTGGCAGGCTTCCCCCACAATCTGCGCTGCTGCCAGTTCCCCCGATACCAGATATTGCCGATAATTCTTTACTTCCTGTTCCATCCGTCTTAAAACATTTTCTCTCATAAAGTTCTCCTTCCTATGCCCCGCATTCTTCATAAAGAGGGCAGTCACAACAATAGTCATAGTCACATTCCGCACCTGTCAGAAAACCATACTGCACAATCGGCATACAGGTGTTCAGATACAGGCTGCACCTTCCGCAAGCCCCAGGCATTTCAGGCGTTACGGGCTTCCCCTGTAATAAGCAGTTCTCCATCCCATTCATCTCCTTTCCTTAAAAAATGGCAAAAAAATAAGACCTATGGGGGTTACACTATTTCCACACGGTCATATGCCCTGCTGTAAAAATACACATTGTCGGATAAGACTTCTTCCTCCGCAACCTCGGAACCGTTGATTCCCTGAACCATCATTTTCATGTATTCAACATCCATGTCCTCCGTGTCAGGGAGAAAGATAAGCTCATGTATAGAGGACGGGAGAATGTAAAAATCAGAACCGATACACTCCGCAAAATCCCTTAACAGGTTCGGGTACAGAAGGACGGATGCGCCGTTAAGCCTGTCATGATTGGAAGCCACATACATAGGAAACACATCTTCCGTTACCGCTGGCATATCATAAAATTCTCCTGAATCACCAGCATCCAGCATATCCTCCATCATTTCCACCATCACGCTTTCCATGGACTGCACCCTGCCCCTGAAAATACGCTGCGTGTTCTCCATGGCGATAGGATAGATTGTCTGCGTATCGGTTCCCCATGCATCCATAAAACTATTTCTTACAAGGATTGTGCCTGCATCTTTATGCCCCCTTGACACCAGAATGTAAAAGACAACGGCAAGGTCATGGTACGGGATATAAGGGATGCCTGAAAGCAATTCCCTGTTCCGCTCCGCATTTACCAGCTTGAAGCATATCCTTTCTTTCGCACGGTTGAAGTCTGTTACCATCCTGCTGTCAAATCCCCGTACCGCCTTGCCCTGCTCATATAAGCGCATAATTTCCTTACATACCGCTTCCATTGTCATGCCGTCCTGATATTCTTCAAACAGGCTTTCAAGGTAGATGGTCGGGGCTATGTTGATAACCTTCTCACGGATGGCAAGCCCTGTTAAATGTGTGCCGTTGTTCTTCGTCACTGGCTGGATGCTGATGCTATACCCGCTGCCATAGACCGCCTCCATTGCGCTCTTTACTGTCCCTGCAAATGCCTCCATAGTCCTGATTGTACCGTCTGCCATGATTATGCGTCCTCCTTCGTTGTTCGAATTGCTGTTAGCTGCTCCGTTATTCTTTGCGTTGTTCATAGTGATAATCTCCTTTTCTTTGATAAAATGTGTTGTCGTGTTCCATATTCAGTTGTAAGCTGCTGTTTCAGGCACAGCTACCATGGATTCTGCAAGGGAACCACCGCCTTTCCTTTGGATTGTGTACAAAAATAGAACAGTTTTATGACTTGTTCAGGTCAAATAAAAAAGACACCAAGATTTCTCCTGATGCCTTAAATACTCTGATATATAGACCCGTGGGGTTCCGAACGAAAAACTTCTGTAAAAGTTAAAAGCGGGAACCGAACGGAAAATATATCTGAAAATTTCCTATATAACGGGCGTTGCCACACCCATGTTTACATATGTATAATCCACAATAATAATCAAATGGTCATACACTACTATCGTGAAAGTCGCTGCCTTATTCCCATCCTCTTTTATTATTATGAATTGCATGGGCGTACAAACCATAGTACCCAGATTATAATATGACTTTTGCAGACAATCCGCTGCTTCATCAAAAAATGGCATACTTAATTCCCTGCTTGGAATACCATTACCATGCTGCCCTGCATACTTGCAAAAAGCATTATAAGTATTCAGGATATAATAATCCGTACCAGAATAAAGCCTGTAAAAATCTTCTTTATCAGGTATGTACTCCCACCTGTGATAATCAACCCAATTGCAGAAATCCTTACCGTCTGGCTCACAGTTTATAAGGATTTTATATTCATTGCATACCAGAAAAAGATACTTATATCCTCTGTAGCTTAGTATTTTTAAGCCGTTATCCTTACTATTGCTGTTGGCAACATGGTAGCTGCCACTTTCCATAAGGGTGACATATTCCGTATCAGATTCAGGAGCACTCTGCGCCACATAATCAATGCTTTTCCTGATTCGCTCATTTAACGCTCTGGCATCCATATTATCTTGATAAAGTTCCCAATCTATAAACTCTAAAGGAATCTTTTGTCTTTTTATTTTCTCAAAAACAATATATAAATTTGTACAAACCATAGTTTTTACTTTTCCTACTTTCCATGTACCACTTCCATAAAACATCACTCAATTTTTTTAGTATTCGTTTTTACTAATAATATATGTATACTTCCTTTCAAACCTCTCCCCGCAGCATTTTCGATACAAGATATTCTTTTCCAAAAAACTTTTCATAATCTTTCAAGGTATGGTTACAGTATAATATAGTTTCGGTGATTTGTTTTTCTAGCGCGATAGTATTATTATTCCTAACTCCTGTTTCATTTAAAATTCTTTTTGCGTTTTCGCAATGTACTAGTGCATCCTTATGTAACATCTTATATTTCTCAAAAATCATATCATATTTTTCACCATTGCTTTCCTCCCATTTATCAATCAACTCTTTTATATTACTGACTCTTCTAGTGGCAGTAGTACCCCAAATAATGCCAAGGCCATATAATTCGTTTCGCATTTCACATAAGTCTGTAAAGAAACGACCAGCTAGACCCGTTGCTTCTTTTGCTTTATCGTAATGTTCTAAAACTACATTCAACACACTTGGGTCATCTACTTTTTCAATAGTTACATTTATTTTTCCCCACTGTATATCTCCCATTGACATACCTCCTAATAATACTGGAACTCATTAACAAGTTCCCCTTTTTTGTCTATTTCATTCAGGATATCTTCATCCACCTGATATGCAGGGGCTTCTGTTTCATATGTAGCTTTAATAAAATACCTATCCATTGGATTTTTCTTTGTATAAATTACACCGTGGTTGCGAAGCCTATCTCTTATCCTGCTTACTGTCACAACCGCCCTCTGCATATTTTTCCTTGCATTAACTCCCAGCATTCTTCCAACCACATCAGCCGCTGTGTTATTCAGCCAATTTGCAATGCTATCCCAAAATTTGTCTAAAATAACCGCCAATGCAATCCCCACTACAGCTCCAAGTGCTATTCCTGCTACTACATGCCACATAATGTATCTACCTCCCTATCTTATATATTTTCTTAATTCCGAGTCATTTATTATAAATCTGGCAAATATGGATTATCTTTTTGCACTCCATATTTTAAACTTATGTCTTTATTCAGAACAACGAGCTATTGTCGCATATATTTCCTTTTCAGTTTCTTTATCACCACCCGCATATTCTAACGCATAATTTGCTACTTCTATTGCTTTATCTTTTTCTCCGCATTCTTCATATATTATAGACATCCATCGATAACAAAAACATGCCATTGTCCGCCAATATGGAATGCCCCTCGATAGATTATCTCCTTGATTATTAGAGAGAATCCTCTCTACAGATTCCAGACAAAGATTTGAATATCTTATTACCTCTCGACCATGACCTTCTAAATCAGATTCAGACAATTCAAATTCTGAATTTGACATTAGACTAAAGCATTCTGCAATCTCACCATCAGATTCAGCATAATCCAAAGCAGATTGCACCATTTTTAATTCATTATGAAAATCCTTATAATTACCATACAGTCTCCCCATATTTATATAATAAGTCCAATGGTCTCTACTCGTCTCTGCGAACCTAAATCCCGCTTTCCATACTTTCATAGCATTTTCAGGCATATTCATTCCCATATAACACACGCCCAAATCGTTATGACATAAGAACCTCTGTGTATGAGCACCATAATAATTAGTGCAATATTCTATCGCTTTCGAAAATTCTATAACAACTTTCGCATCATTCATCTCCGATAAACTTCGCGCCATCAAATAGTGTCCCCAAAATTTATCAGCATCCGTTTTTGCAAACCACAAAACTTTCTTTGCCGCATTTAATGCCCCCTTATAATCTGCGCTATTATAAAGAGTCATCGCTTTATCTACTGCGTTTAACAGTGCCTTTCCAGGTGTTCCTTCATATTTGGTTTCTATGCTTTTTATGGTAACATTCGACCATTCCATTTCCATAATTTATCATTTCCTCTCTTTCATCCCTCGTTCCGATACTGCATAACCTAATAAATTCTGTATTCTATGGGGTGCATACGGTACAATTTCATCTGCCTTAGTATAATTGAGTACCATATCATCCAGCCTGTTTATCTCGGATGCCTGACTGATAAACTCCTTCACGTCCACCTGTTCTGCCAACATTATGCTGTTCAGTACCATTTTCAGGATTGCATCAACAGAGCTTTTCACGCTCCCACACATCAGATATGCAAAATTATCAGCGGAATAATTCGCAAGCCTGTACCAGTGGTAGAATGACAGTTTTGACGATTTTTCAAACTGGTCTGGTGCCATCTGGTGAATAACTTTAAATCGTTCCTCCATCATAGTACGCTGCTTTGTCACGCCATCCGCAATCTTATATATCTCCCTTGCCAATACAAATTGCAGCTCCCTATCCGTAAAATCCTGTATGGTCTTTGCGGAAAGCTCTATCCAGAAATTGCTGATTCCATAGCTCTCTGCGCCGTAATAATAATCCTCATAGACATACACGGTCGGGCTGCTTATCCCTGCTGCCCCTGCCATATCTCTAACCATCTGGAACACTCTGGGAAACTGTTTTTCCGATACCCTTACTGTCTTCCCAAGGAAATCAGGCAGCTTTATCTTATAGTCGATTTCGTCATAAACCTTCTCGAAATCCTCCTGAAACATCACACCGCCCTCATACTGGCTGTATGCTTTATCCTGCCCTGCATGGATAAACGCCGAACGTTCCATCATATATACACATACACCTCCGTATCTCCCAGAACTGCAAGCACTTCCCCCACAACCTCACGGCATCTTGTTTCTCCCGTTTCCCTGTAGCATGACTGCAACGCTTCCAATGCCTCCATATCATCAGGGATGAATTGCAGCGCATAGGTTAGGAACGGAACCGCTTTCTTGTACAGCCCTTTCCCTGACAGCAGCATTCCGAACACTTTATTTGCAAGGAAATGTCCCTCCACGCTCCCATGCTCCCGAAAATACGCCTCCATCAGCTCAAATGCCTTGTCCTTATGCCCTGCATGGTATTCCTGCAATCCCTGAATACACTCCATGAACACAAAATTATGACCATCTGCCATCTTCACACAGTCACCCAGATTTTTGAAACTGTTGGATGCAAGGAACACCATGCGGTACAATAGCTGCTCCCTCTGCGCCATCAGTTCTGACCTGTGCTTTTTCCCATAGTCCGAATTGTCCTGTATCTCAATGCTGGTCTTTACTTCGCCCTCAATCCGCTTTAGCTCCTTCTGGATGCGGCTTATCTGTGTCTGCATATAGCCTGTGTCATAAAAATGTGTTTCTTCTATGACTTTTTCCGTTGCCCCTGATAATGCATTGACAAATCCCATCTCTGCCTTGCGGTACATTGTCACGGTTTTTTCAATCATCCCTTATCCCTCCTGACCGCTTATCTCTTTCTGGTACTGTTCCTCGGTAATGGTTTCCGTGGATACTACCTGAAACCCTCCCGTCCCGCTTTTATCCTCATAACGTTCTCGGATAACATGGTAGGCATAATCAAACACAGAAAAATCCAGCATTTCCTTTTCCTGCTCCAATGCATACAGGGCAGCATAAAATACCATATCCTTGATATCTGCCCCTGAAATGCCCCCATAACGCCCTGCAAGGCTGTCTGCTGTGACTTCCCCCTGCAATGGCATTCTCGCCCCTAAATGCAGCTTCCAGATAGCTTCCCGCGCCTCCCTGTCTGGCATATCGAAATAAACGCTCAACAGGATTCTCCGCTTGAACGCCTCGTCATAATTGCTGATAAGGTTTGTTGTAAAGACCACGACACCCACAAACTTTTCCAGTTCCATCAAAAGTACGCTTCTGGTGATGTTCACCCCATAATCCGCTGACTGCGTGACGGATGTAAGCCGTTTCCCCAGAAAGGAATCCGCTTCATCAAATACCAGCACCGCATCATCCCTTGTGGCGCACTCAAAAGCCTTTCGGATGTTCTTGGGCGTTTCCCCAACATACTTTGATTCCAGCTCCGAATAATTGATGTGGTACACTTTCTTGCCTAGAGCCTGTGCGACCGCCTCCGCTGTCATGCTCTTGCCTGTCCCAGCTTTACCATAAAAATTGAGGATGATAGCCCTGCTGCCATTAAAATATTCTGACATCCCCCATTCCTCGGACATCTTCTTCCTGTGCCTGACCGCTGATATGGCTGTCCTGACCTTCTCCCTGACTTCCTCATTCAATGCGACCTGTCCCAGCGAAAACCTCGGTTCGTAGCTCTCTATGATTTCCTGTGCTGGCTCCTGCTGCCCCTGCTTATCATTATCAGATATAGCCCTGCTGCCCGACTTTCGGATGATGATTTCATCTGGTACGGGGTTGTATCTGGAACAGTTGCCCTTGACCGCCTTTGCCATCTGTTCCAGCATATTGTCAATCAGTATCTCGTCCAGCAGTTCCTCTTTCCCGTTTACCTCCCCCGTAAAGACATCCTGCAAATGGAAGCTCACTGTCCTGCCCCCTATGGAACAGTATTTTGTAATCCCTGCTGCCTTTATGTTCTGTACATCTGGTTCTCTTTTCTGTTTCATTTCTTCCCGCCTTTCCCGAATATCAAAGGTACGGCATTGGGGTTTCTGGCAAAATAGCCTGTTGCCCTGTTGATGGCTGTATTACCGTCACCATCACGCCAATATCCCGCTACGGATGTACCGTCTTTCCGCATATATGCGCTTACATTGTGTGGATGGACATAATGCGCTGGCGTGAGTGTGGTAAACTGCCTCCCCCTGCCACTGAATGTATTGATTGCATAAGGCTGGAATGTCGTTTCCCCTAACATATCTTTCACCTTTCCTGTCCGCTACAGTCTGTATCTTATTTTTCGATACAGCTACACATATATTAACATATTAATAACTAAAATGCTACATCATGTTACATTTTTCTATGTTATGCCAAATAAAATTTTTATAAATGGAAGGTGGATAAGGATATGAAGGAACGGCTGCTCCCTGAAAAACTGAAAGAACTGCGGAAAGCGCACAACTACACACAGGATTATGTGGCTGCTGCCCTCGGTGTTGTGAGGCAGACCTACAGCCATTATGAATCTGGCAGAAGGACACCAAGCCCCGACATCCTCTATAAGCTGGCTGGGCTTTACAATATCACCGTGGATGATTTGATGCAGCTCACGATTGAATTAGACCGCAATGTCTACTATGATGCACCAGCACCCACACAATCCAGTGAGGATTTAGCTGGGTTCCTCGAATACTTCAACAGCCCGAACAACAAAAAGAAATACCAGCTTTTCAACAATCTGGAAAAAGAGCTGCTGTATTATTTTGAGAAGATATCAGAGGATGATAAGAGGGAAATCATAGAGTTTACGAAAATCAAAGCACATAAGAACAGATAACAGCCAAAGTATAGCATGACCGTACTCTGGCTGTTCTTGTATTAAAGCCATATATAGGAAGGGCTGGGTATATATCTTTTTGTTTCTTTAAAGGAAAAGGAGTCGGTTCTCCCAGAAATTTTCACTGGATTTTCCCCTATACTGCGATTCCAAAAATATATATGCAGATTTTTCTCCCTAAATTGGCAGTTTCTTTAACCTATAACAGCAAAAAAGATACCATTCATAGAAGTATATCCTATGAATATAGTATCCCTAAGTTAACAATATTGTGTCGTCATCAAGAGAGACAGACTGACATATTATTAAAGAAAATATTGCTCTAATCTGCATCCGCTAATCTTCATTGACTTGGCTGCTGCCACGCTATGCTTTGCTACAATATTCTATATTATAATATAATTCGCTAAGATATGCTCTGCTCTGCAATATCCACTTTCAAATATACACCAGCCGTCTCTTCTATTAAGATAACACACTCCGCATAAAAAGACAATCAACTAAACAATATTCAATTTTCACACTGTAGCCTCTTAGCCCGCAACAATGTACTTTTGCTGATGCCTGTCATTTCTGAAACCTCTTTGTAAGAATGATTCTCCAATAGCTCCATAGCATGATTCAGTTGTGCCCTGCCATACTTCGGTGGTCTTCCCTCCTTAAAGTCAGGGTTCTGCCTTGCTATGGCTTTCCCTTCCCCTGTGCGCTCCACAATCATATCACGCTCAAATTCCGCAAATGCAAGCATGACGTTCCGCACCAGCTTCCCCGTAGGGGTATTGTCCATCATGCCCATATTCAGCACATGGACGGTGATACCCTTATCAAGCAATGACTGTATCAGTTCAATGCCCTGTGTGGCACTTCTGGCTATCCTGTCCAGCTTCGTGACCTTCAATGTATCGCCTGGCTGCATGACTGTCAGCAGCTTATCCAGTTCTGGGCGGCGTGATTTCGTTCCCGTAAAAGCATCTGCATAAACCTCCTCTGCCCCTGCTGCCCTTAGTGCGTTCTCCTGTGCTTCCAGACTGTTCCCGTCCTTTGCCTGTGTCTTTGTTGATACCCTTGCATAACCGTAAATCATAATGTGTTTCTCCTTTCGTAATTTGATTTCAGGAATCAAAAAAAGAAGGTCATTACAACCTTCTCCTAATGATACCCATGATTCTATTTTGTTACTTATGAATATAAGAAATGACACCACTGGAAGCCCCATAAAACCGTAGGTCAGCAGTTGGTGTCATAACTTAAAAGTTATGGTACTACACAATACTTACCAAGATAATTTACCATTCTCTATTTGTATCGGTTTACCTTGAACGTTTGATAAAACTTGCATGATTCCAGCAAACTGCAATTGCACCCCATTTGACTTAATTGTCACTCTCATTGCATTATTAGGTGTTAATGGTCTAAACAGTCGTATCGTTTTCATTTTCAATCTAACAGGAGTTCCGTTAATACTTCCATCTACCTCACCTGTACTATCATAATGAGTTGAATCCTCTGGTTGCACATCAAATTCTTCATATTTGTTATTAAAAATAAAAGCAAAATTTGCATCATTTTCGCTAAACATCATTGCCCTGATTTCTATTTTAATCAATTTATCTGACACAATATCTACTACAGCCTTTACGTTCTCTATATCCGCCAAAGCTTTATATGTACTATTTCCTTTTGCTACGCACTTCATTTGTGCAACTGCATCATCTAAACCAACTCCATACAAATCTATATATAATGAATCGGTTAATATAGCAGGAGGTTTACAATCCGCAATTCTTACAGGTACAAATTTCAAGTTCTCGTTTATGGACTTAGTTAATCCACTTTGCCATTCCTTTGTTACCATCTTACTGTTTAAACTATTTGGAGATAAAAAATAGAAGAATGTAGTAAACTTTTCTATCCCTTCATTCATTTTTCCAATTATGCTATCTCCTGGCTGTATAGACCATTTATCATAAAAAATATTATTTCTTCCAAATTCCAATTCCAACCTTCTTGCAACCATATCTACTATTTGTTCATCATTATGGTTATAACTAATAAAAATCATTTTACATGACCTCCTTCTCAAATGTTATTGTTAATCTATTCTCAGCATATCTACGCCATTTAAAATCCTATCCTAAAATTTTTCAATTAGCAAATCACATTAAAATATTTTAAGGCATCCTTAATGTACTCCACCTTCTCCTGCGGACAGTGCTTGACTTCTGGATTATCTTTCTTGGATTTATTATAGTTCTCTCCCATATCCAATCCACACATCCGCTTTACTTCTGCAATATACCTCGTATGCACATTCACACCATACTTTTCCTTCACATACTCCTTAATCTTCCCATAGGTAGCCTTTTCTGTTGGCGTGTAATTGCTTTCTGCACTAGGCTCCATTGTTACCTCAATTTTAGGTGTATCTTTTTTGAGGGATAATTTGACAACCGTCTCCACATGCCTCGTCTGCGGAAACATATCCACCATCTGCACCTTCTCCGCCCGATATCCCATCTCCTCCAGCTTTTTCAAATCTCTCGCCAATGTAGCCGAGTCACATGATACATACACTATTCGTTCTGGTTGCATCTCAACCATAGTTTGTAACAGTCCTTCTTCACACCCCTTTCTTGGCGGATCTACTACAATTACATCCACCTGCGCCGCAACCTCATCTCCACTATGCGTTTTATTCTTCTTACACCATTCAGGAAACACTTCCTCTGCTTTTCCAACAAAAAATTCTGCATTATCCACTCCATTTTTTAATGCATTTTGCCGTGCATTATCAATAGCAGCTGGTACAATCTCAACCCCATACACTTTACCAGCCTTTTTTGCAAGAAAAAGTGAAATAGTACCAATTCCACAATACAGATCCCACACCACCTCACGTCCAGTAAGCTCTGCATATTCTAATACTTTCGCATATAGCTTTTCTGTCTGCACAGGATTTACTTGAAAAAATGACAACGGCGAGATCTCAAACCACACATCACCAATTCGATCCTCAATCGTTGTATCACCCCAAAGACTAATAATCTCTTTACCCAAAATTACATTTGTCCTCTCCTGATTTGGGCTTATTGTAATACTCTTCATCCCATTTACCACCGCCAAACGCTCTGCCAAAATCTGCCCATGCGGAAGCTGTCTACCATTTATCACAATACAAACCATCAGATGTCCCGTGTGATATCCTTTTCGGATCAACACATGCCGAACCAGACCTGAATGGCTCTCCTCACAATATGGCTCCACATAATACTCACGCATATAATCCATGACAATAGACAAAATCTCTTTATTCTCCTCCACTCCCAACACACAATCATCACAAGAAATAACCGAATGAGTCCTGCCCGCATAAAACCCAGCAATCAGATTGCCGGACTTATCCCGCCCTATTGGAAACTGTGCCTTATTGCGGTAGCGCCACGGATTGTCCATACCAATAATCGGCTCACAACTATACTCAGATAACTTGCCGATACGATCCAGATTATTTCTCACCATAGCTTCCTTAAGTCTAAGCTGCTCTTGATACTCATACGCCTGAAGCTGACATCCCCCACACTGCCTCGCCACTGGGCATCGTGGAGCAACACGCTTCTCTGAAGGCTTTATTAATTTAACAAGCCTGCCATACCCATAACTTTTTTTTGCCTTAATCACTTTAATCTCCGCCACATCTCCGACAACTGTATCCTTGATAAAAAGGGTATAGCCATCAACCTTGCCTATACCCTCTCCATCCTGATTGATATCTATAATTTCTACAACCGAATAATCATTTTTTTTCATATATAAACCACCTCTCTGCCCCAAACACCAATATATCATAAAATATATTAACTAACTCTTGCTTATCCACTCTAGCCTTCTTCTGTTTTTATCTTCTACTTAGTTATAAAACTGACACACTATAAAAACACGCGGAAATAAAGCCACAATCACAACTGCCAATGATCCGTTTGTTTCGTATTTCTGCGGCATTACAGACAGCAGATAGAAAAAATTGAAAAATCAAACTAATCCAAGCAGGAAAAATAATACTATTTCCAACAAATTCCACATCTCCCTAATATACCTAAGTATAATAACTATCCAAATGTAATTTTGACAAGTAAGACAGAATATTTATATTTCTTATTTTGTCACTCTTACTCTGAAAAAAATTTACCTCTTTTCTCTCAAAATATGCCACACATCATTACCAATGAAACCACATTTACGATATAGTTCTTCTGGTTTATCAGGGCTGCAACATTGTCCCGATACAGTAACAAATCGTGCTGTGTTTTTCATTCTCCGTAACAGATCCAATACCATATAACGCCCTAACCCACATCTACGATAATTCTTTGATACCTGAATCCATTCTAGTACACCTTCACCGATCTCCTCATCCAGTTCAGCAATACCAGTTGCCACAATTTCTCCTGTATTAATGTCCTTGACAGCCAACCACAATTCTGGGCAATATACTCTTCTGGCTATATAGCTCTGTAACTCAGACACAGAAAGACAGACGTCTTTATAACATTTATTAATATGTTCAGCAAACTCTGGAATAGTGGCTTTATAAAGCGAATATCCATCTGGCATTGATACAGAATCAACTTCCTGCAAATGATGCTGCAGACGAAAATATGGTTCATCAAAATATTTATCCAACAACTCTGGATAAAACTCCCTATGATGTAAGATTTTCATATGATCTGGCACAGTAGTACAATTTGCTTTCCAATAAGGAACAGATAATGTACCACATGGATTTTCAAGATATTGCTTTTTTGATACGATATTCATAAACCAATTTTTCTCCATATTTTCAAGAATTTTTTATCACCCAGATAAATTCTATTAAAATACATAATATATATTAAGAAAATTCCTATTAACTATAACCATAACAAATCATACAAAAACCTAATTTAAAACCTCCATAACTTTATCAAACTTTATCTTATAATACTTTGCACTGCATTCCGACAATTTCTGAAAGCTTCTCATCCATTTATTTCTTACAAACTCTCTGCCTTCTTCTATACCCATTCCATTCTCTACATACGCTAAATACAGTAAACTGGGCACATTATCAAAATGTGAAATTGCATCTGCATCCGCCACACACAATTCTTCCAAACTGTCTCTTTCGCTCCACACACTTCCTCTATGTTTTTTTATGCAATCCTGTACCAAAGCAATTTTCTCATCATCATAATTATATTCTTTCAAAATTCCATAAGCCATTTCTGCCCCATAAATATGGTGTTGTTTATATAAACTATAATCTGTAACAGAGGCAATATCATGTAGCCATGCTGCAATCATTACTATTTCCTTATCTGCTCCAAATCTCTCCGCAAGAATTTCTGCATTTTTCACCACAGCCGCAATATGATAATAACATCCCATTCCAAATTTATTTGTTTCTTTTAAACACCTGCTATATACTTCTTTTTGCAACCCTTCTAAAATATCTTTCCGCATAGCTTTCTTTATCCCACACCCAAACATAACAACCGCCATCACATCATACTCCACTTTTTATTCCCTTACATTGCACATGAGTAGACTGGGCGGTCATACAATAAGCATCTATATAATCTCTCCGCGAATTAAATTATAATCTGCTGCACATTTCCTTAATCCATCTATAACAGTGCTAAACCTTACACCATATTTTTTTGCCTTATCACAATTCATCCATAAATTATGTCTCGCAGGACTATCTTCTAACTTAACTGTTCTCCCCAATAAATCAATGAATTCTTGAGTAATATCATACATTGATTTTGTTGTTTCACTACCAAAATTATATACGCCTCCCGGTAAAGCAATGGCTTTTTCTATGTTTTTTCCTACTTCTTTCAAATATGTAATCCCTCGAAACTGTCTGGAACTAAACGAGACACTTTCTTTTGCATGAATAATATTCATAAAATAATTTGTTTTGTTCAAATAATAATCATACATCCATTCAGCACGCAATATCACTACATTAGGATTCATTTCTAATACCCTCTGTTCCATCTCTAACTTATGTTTTGCATATATATTTTTCGGGTTTACTATATCCTCCTGATATGGTCCTTCTTCGTTACATCCATTATAAACCTGATCCGAACTAAAACAGACTAATTTCCTGTCTTTTGATGCTTGTGCAATAAAAAGTGGAATTTGCACATTTGCATAATAAGAAGCATCTGGGTCAGCTTGACACACTCCCATATCAGAAATAACAGCAGTATGAATAATGACATCTGCGTCACTTTCCGCGATTATGCGATTTATTTCTTCTTGCGTGACATTACGAAGCGATGGAGCAGCAATTGTATTCTTATATATCTCCATTATTTTATGACCTACAAATCCATTCGCCCCTGTTACCAAAATCATACTATCCTCCCAAATTGTCACTATCTAAATTCACTCAAATCCTACAAATTTCTGCTCTCTTATACTCTCACACAACAAGATTTTTATATGATAGTACAGTTATCCATAACTTCTTGTAGGATAAATGTTCGTTCATCATTTTCGAAGAAGGTCCGTATAGCCAATCCGCTGTTTTCCTCCGTCACCCCGCTCCCGCTTAGTGAAAAACGTAATGGATACTAAGCTCGTAAAATACCTCGCTAAGTACCAACGTTTTTCAATAGGTTCCTTGAGGAAAACAGCGGATTGGCTATACTACTTTACTAGATGTTTCAGACACGCTGTACATCTGCATATACTTACAGCTCCATATCTATTCTTATTCCCTCGAATAACTAGACAAGTGACTGCTTACAGTTATATGATAACTGCCATGAAAATCAAAAATTCCACTGCAAATACTCAATTTGACCCACATTTGTAAATTTACACAACTATAGTTATCAAAAGATACTTTGCTGATTTTATTTTTTCTATAATCAATACACGTAGAATTGTAAGCAGGAAGTTAGTTTTATGTTGTACAAAATTACCTGTTTTTTGACTTGTGGGTTAAGTTAAATGCAAGCAGAATTACAATTTGTTTCGCCTAACTGATAAAACAGTCTGGTGAATTGTCTGTGGTTCTCAAGGAACCTATTGAAAAACGCCGGCGGTTAGCGAGGTAGTTTCGAGCTTACCGTCCGTTGCGTTTTTCACTAAGCGGGAGCGGGGTGACGGAGAACCACAGACAATTCACCGGACGGAACTTCCCCAAAATGATACAGCAAATTTTAAACAACAGAAAAAATATAAAACTCACAAAAAACTATAATAAATTGCTATATTTATCTATCCCAGAAATAAGTAAATTCAGCTAAGAAGATTATATACAAAAACTCTCATTCTATTATTTAAAAAACAGGCAGAACAACAATATGTCCTGCCTTTAAATCACAAGTACAGTTTAGTATAGTTAAAAGTATCGCTGGTTTCGACACCCTGCGAAGCCAGCTTCACCTATAAAATCCACAGCAAACCCATATGGAAGCAATATCTGCTCAAAAATACAATACTACTCTGGATTGATCTGGCTGGTTCTTCTTAGATTCGAGTCAGCAAAGCGATTAAACCCAAGCCAGCCGTCATTGCCAGCCGCATTATCAAGTATCTCTGTCATCATCTCCAGCTTATCGTCCGCCACATCGGCAAAATTAAGTGCCATCGCCTCCACAAGTGCTGGTTTCTTTGGCGAACCAAATTCTAGCTCACCGTGATGTGCCAAGATACAGTGCTTCAACTCACTTGCAAGTTTTTGTGGAAAGCCCTCTATTTTTCTAATATGTTCACCGATCAGCTCACTTCCAATAACAATATGCCCCAGAAGCTGTCCATCGTCTGTATAATCATTCTCTGGAAAAGCAGAGATCTCCCAAACCTTTCCTATATCATGGAACATGGCCGCAGGAATCAAAAGATCATATTGCAACACCTTATAATTCTCTGTAAAATATGAACATATCTTTGTAACTCCGAGCGTATGCTCCAACAAACCGCCTATAAATCCGTGATGGACTGTCTTTGCCGCAGAATGTTTTTTAAACCTATTGATAAATTCCTGATCCTCCACAAAAAAGCTGTCAACCAACTTCTTCATGTAGGGATTGCGAATTTTAGCCGCATAGCCCATCAACTCACAATACATCTGTTCAATATCCCGGCTGCTTGCCGGAAGATAATCTGCCGGATTACAGTCCTTTGCCTCAATTTTGCGAATACGCTTAATATTTAACTGTTTTGTGCCGTTAAAGACCGTCACCTCACCCATAACCTCAACATAATCGAGTGAATCAAAATCCTCTATTCCCATGGAATTTGGCTCCCAGATCTTTGCGTCAAGAACTCCCGTCTTATCCTGCAAGATAACATTGTCATAAGCCTTCCCATTCTTTGTCACTGCTGACTGCTTATATTTACACAAGTACACAGACTGTACCCGCTCTCCTTCTGTGATATCCTTAATATATTTCATATTTCGCCTCCATCCTACAACTGTTTTCTGAGAACAATAAATTATTCAATCCTTGACACAACACAAGGCTAAAAATTAAAGTCCTTCAAAATCATTCCGCTACTCATGCGTGCTGACCGTCACATCAAACTCTATATTGGTATACCCTTCTCTTCCACGGCGCATCACCTTAATGTGTATCACATCACCCGCCTGATGACTTTCCAGTAGATTCCGGTATGCTCTCATACTCCGCACTTCCACGCCATCAAATTCTACTAAGACATCTCCGCTCTGCACGCCGGACTGGTACACTGGTGATCCCGCGACAGCTTCAGCGATATACACACCCTCAGGAAGCCCTGTCTCCTTTGCAATATCAGCAGTCACATCCTGACCTTTAATGCCAAAATACAATATCTCCTGTTCATTGGACAGCCGTTCCAGCACTCCCTTCAAATCTGAGATAGCAAGTGCGGTCGTAATTCCATTTGACGCCCCATTTTTATAGATCTTTGTAATAACCCCCATAATCTCACCCTTGGTGTTAATCAAAAATCCGCCTCCTGTTGGGCTTTCCAATATATTCGTGTCGATCACACGATAATTCACATCGATCGCCTGAGCAATATTTCTCACAGAGGAAATCACTCCATATGACATAGAATAGTTATATCCAAAAGGATTTCCCACTGTCATGGCAAGTGCTCCCTGCTTCATGCTGTAAGAATTTCCCAGTACCGCCACCGGATATTCACTGAGAGCCTTCCCAAGCGGCGCCGGATCAACAGCAAGTACCGCCAGACCAGAAACGGGATCTGCCTTTCTCAAAACCGCGTCACATTCCTCACCATTTAAAAATGTCACCCATATATTATCCGCCGCGTGAAGACTTTCCGCATCTGTAAGAATCAGAATCTCTGTGTCCGTCTTATTGTAGATAAGCCCTGCTGCTTCCTCTTTCAGCTCATAAGGCTGATTAAACAGATCCAACTTACTCTCTGCCGAGGTAACAGTCACTATGGATCGATTGACTGCCGCCACCACCTCATACATGGAATCATACAATGCCTCATAATCCTCAAGTGTCAAACTTCTCTCTGATAAAACATTCTCCACTATCTGTTCAATTGGTTCTGTTGTTTCGGTCGGTGTAGTTGGTGCCTCTGTCGTCGTCTCAGGAGGACTGTCTGTCACGGGCTCCGTTGTCGGCGCCTCCGTCATAGTGGGAACCTCATCACGCGGTATTGTGACAGATGGCCTTACCCGATCTTCCTCCTTTACGATCATTCCCTTGTAAGAAAGCACAAAGACAAAACTGACTCCCGCTGTCACCCCAAATATCACCGCCAAAGTCACTGCCTTAACAATCTTCCAAAGCCGCCGTTTTATACTTGACTGTCTCACAATCTGCTCTGTGACAAAAGGCAGCTCTTTTTGTTCATCCCCTTTTCTGCCAGCCATACCCTTCTCCTTCGCATCCTACGAACCTGTAAAAACACCCATATGCGCTATTATACCGAAACTTTATGAACAATTTATGAATGAATGTAAAAAAACTGTATTCAAACACCAAAAATTCGTGTATACTTGTACTAGAATCGCCGGTCCTTCTGCCCGGAAAGGTGATTGGAACAGATAATGACACAGTTACTATTTAATTATAGAAGGGATAATCATGAACGAGAAGGTTTTAAAAACACTAGAATTTACCAAGATCATCTCACAGCTTGAGGAATATGCCTCCTCCGATGCCGCTAAGGATATATGCCGGCATCTGACTCCCTCCTCCGATCTGGAGACGATACAGACCAATCAGGCACAGACAAGTGATGCCTTAACACGCATCTTAAGAAAAGGGAGCATCTCCTTCTCCGGTATTCGTGACGTACGTGCATCCTTAAAAAGACTTGCCATCGGCAGTGTGCTGGGTATGGGAGAATTATTAGCTGTCAGCTCTTTGCTCGACTGTGCTGCACGAGTTAAGGCATTTTCAAGAAATCTGGATGCTGACACCCAAGAAGATTCCTTAGATAGTTTTTTTGATGCACTGGAGCCACTCACTCCACTTAATCATGAACTAAAGCGCTGCATTCTCTCCGAGGAGGAGATAAGCGACGATGCAAGCCCCGGACTAAAAAGTGTGCGCAGACAGATGCAGACAGCCAATGAGCGCATACGCAGCCAGCTAAACTCTATGATAAGCAGCCAGACCACCCGCACCTACCTTCAGGAAAATGTAGTCACCATGAGGAATGGCAGATATTGTATTCCTGTAAAACAAGAATATCGCGGTCAAGTGCCCGGCATGATCCATGATCAATCATCCACAGGCTCCACATTATTTATTGAGCCAATGGCTGTGGTTAAACTAAATAATGATATTAAAGAACTTATATTAAAGGAACAAGATGAGATCGAAAAGATTCTCTCTGAGTTAAGCAATCAGACGGCTGTTCATATCGAAGAGATTGAAGAGAATTTCACATTGCTGACCAAGCTAGATTTTATTTTTGCTAAGGCGATGTTGTCATGCTCCTACAAGGGAAGCGAGCCAATATTGAACCAACAGGGCATTATTCATCTTAAGCAGGCAAGGCATCCTCTTCTCAACCCCGACCATGTTGTGCCATCCAATATCCATTTAGGAGAGGACTTTACACTGCTTATCGTCACCGGACCCAACACGGGAGGAAAAACCGTTTCTCTTAAGACTGTAGGATTGTTGACCTTGATGGGGCAGGCAGGGCTTCATATTCCTGCCTTTGATGGTTCTAAACTAGCTGTATTTGAGGAGGTCTACGCGGACATTGGAGATGAGCAGAGTATTGAGCAGAGCTTAAGTACCTTCTCTTCACATATGACCAATATCGTATCTATACTTGAGAAAGCTGACGATCGATCACTTGTTCTCTTTGACGAGCTGGGAGCAGGTACAGATCCCACAGAAGGCGCTGCCCTCGCGATCTCCATTCTGTCCTTTCTTCATAATATGCAGGTCAGAACCATGGCAACCACTCACTACAGTGAGCTTAAGGTCTATGCACTTTCCACAGAGGGAGTCGAAAATGCCTGTTGTGAATTTGACGTGGAGACTTTGCGTCCTACCTATCGCCTGCTTATCGGAATCCCCGGAAAGAGCAACGCATTCGCCATCTCTGGCAAGCTCGGTCTTCCTGCATTTCTGATAGAAGATGCAAAAAAACATGTTACGGAGCAGGATATCGCCTTTGAGGATCTGATATCTGATCTGGAAACCAGCCGTGTCACGATAGAGCGCGAGCGAGAAGAAATCAAGCACTATAAAGCAGAGGTTGAGACCTTAAAGCAAAAACTTGAGCAGAAACAGGAACGCTTTGAAGAACAGAAAGAACGAATTCTTCGCGAGGCAACCGAGCAGGCAAGAGATATTCTGCAGGGAGCAAAGGACTATGTAGACGAGACCATAAGAAAATTTAATAAAGGACTGTCTGGTAAGGAGATGGAACAGGAGCGCAGCAAAGTTCGAGAAAAGCTATCCTCCACCAATGATAAGTTGTCCTTTCAGACAAAGCCAGCCAAGAAGAAGGCCTCCAAGGCAGAGGATTTCCACATCGGTGATGCTGTCCGGGTACTCTCACTTAATCTAAATGGAACAGTGAGCACATTACCTAACGCAAAGGGTGATCTCTTTGTTCAGATGGGAATTTTGCGGTCCCAGATTAACATCAAGGATCTGGAACGGCTTGATGAGCCTGTAATCACAGGTCCGAATCTTACAAAGACCTCCTCCGGCAAGATTAAGATGTCCAAGACCTCCACCATATCGCCGGAGATTAACTTAATTGGCAAGACCTCAGACGAAGCATTGTCCGAGTTGGATAAGTATCTGGATGACGCATATTTGTCACATCTATCGCAGGTGCGCGTCGTGCATGGAAAAGGTACAGGAGCACTGCGGCAGGCAGTGCACACTCACCTTAAGCGCCAAAAATATATTAAATCTTTTCATCTTGGCGCCTTTGGAGAGGGCGACGCAGGTGTGACAATAGTAGAATTTAAGTAACGGAGGCAACCATGGCTGCAAAGCAGAAAATTTTGATTGTAGATGATGATGTCAACATCGCAGAGCTGATCTCATTATATCTGCTCAAGGAATGTTTTGACACAATGATTGTAAACGACGGGGAGGAAGCACTTTCTGTATTCTCAACTTATAAACCGAATCTCGTCCTGCTTGACCTGATGCTTCCGGGTATTGACGGCTATCAGGTCTGCAGGGAGCTGCGCAGAGATTCCTCCGTGCCGATCATTATGCTCTCTGCAAAGGGTGAGATATTTGACAAGGTGCTGGGGCTTGAACTTGGTGCAGATGATTATATGATCAAGCCCTTTGATTCCAAAGAACTGGTAGCAAGGGTAAAAGCTGTGCTTCGGCGCTACCAGCCCACCATACAGGAGCCAGAAGTCCCAAAGGGAAACTTTGTGGAATATCCGGATCTCACCATTAACCTGACAAATTACTCTGTATTGTATAAAGGTTTTCCGGTGGAGATGCCACCAAAGGAATTGGAGCTTCTCTATTTTCTCGCCTCCTCGCCCAATCAAGTATTTACCAGAGAACAGCTCTTAGATCATATCTGGGGCTATGAATACATCGGAGACACACGCACGGTTGATGTACATATCAAGCGACTGCGTGAGAAAATCAAGGATCATGAAAGCTGGAGCTTGTCTACTGTGTGGGGAATTGGCTACAAATTCGAGGTACGCACAAGATGAGAGGCACCGTCTACACCAAGTTTATTATAGGATATATCTTATTTGGCTTATTTGGCTTTTTGACAATCGCTATCCTGACCTCAGATTGGACCTTCGATCACCTCGCCAGAGAGAGGGCACAGGAACTGTATAACGAGGCAAACTTAATTGCAAACCAGTATGGATCGGAATATTATAACAATCAGATGACGCGCTCAGAGGTGTCCATTCAGCTTAAGGCGGTGGATACCTTTTTGAACGTTACCATCTGGATGGTTGACACGACGGGAAATATTATTATTAATACTAGAGATTCTTCTCTAACTACCTCCTCTATACCTGATTTTGATCCCGCCTCCCTCGGCAAAAGCTTATATCAGATCGGTTATTATTATAATATGTTCTCGGAGGAGATGATCAGTGTCTCTGCACCGATCACCTCCAATTTCCGCATACGGGGCTATATTATTATTCATTCGTCCATCCGATCCTTAAGAGGAGCGAGAGATGCTCTGCTCAATATATCCTATTTTACTTTACTGGTTATCTTTGTGCTGTCGCTTGTCTTTTTGGTTATCTTTACGGTCAGCATCTATCTTCCACTAAAAAAGATCACCGCTGCCGCAAATGCCTACGCGGAAGGCAATCTAAAATATAAGCTGATCTACTACAGCAACGACGAGATGGGCTACCTTGCCGCCACATTAAATTATATGGCACATGAACTAAACAAATCAGAAGAATATCAAAAAACCTTTATTGCCAATGTATCTCATGATTTTCGCTCTCCTTTAACCTCCATCAAGGGCTATGTTGAAGCGATGAAAGATGGTACCATCCCCTACGAGATGCAGGAAAAATATCTGGATATCGTGATCTTTGAGACAGAGCGGCTGCGCAAGCTTACCAGCAGCTTGCTGACACTAAACTCCTATGACTCCCGCGCGGTATTATTAGATATCAGCACCTTTGATATTAATCAGGTTATCAAAAATACACTTGCGTCCTTTGAAGGAACTTGCGGCAAAAAAAAGATATCCTTTGTATTGACCTTAGATGAAAAGGTAAAGCCTGTCTCCGCCGATCTGGGAAAGATCCAGCAGGTATTATATAATTTAATTGACAATGCTGTGAAATTCAGTCATAACAACTCTTCCATCCGCATAGCTGTGAGCGAGCGAAACGGAAAAATCTTTGTGTCTGTCAAGGATACTGGAATAGGAATTCCAAAAGATTCGATCGGAAAGATATGGGATCGGTTCTATAAAACGGATCTCTCACGTGGAAAGGATAAGAAAGGCACAGGACTCGGCCTTTCTATCACAAAAGAAATTATACAAAGTCATAACGAAAATATCGATGTGATTTCCACCGAGGGGGTTGGGACAGAATTTATATTCTCGCTTCCCAAAGCAAAAAATTAAATTCCCCACAGCCCCGCAGCTTCGCATAAGTGCAATTATCTCCAGCTCAGCCGATGCAGCTCTCCCTCTCTTTGCATATGTACAAAGTCCTGCTGCCGCAAAGCCTCATACAACACTATCGCAACAGAATTTGACAGATTCAGAGAGCGGATCTCTTCCTTCATCGGTATCCGCACCGCACACTCCTGATACTGCACCAGCAGCTCCTCTGGAAGCCCTGCACTTTCCTTTCCAAACATCAGGTAAGCAGAATCAGGATAGCGGACCTCGGCATAATTTTTCTTTGCCTTAGTCGTCGCCATAAATAGCTTGGCACTCGGATTCCTCTGCATAAAATCTTCAAAATTCTCATATACACTGACATCCAGATCCTTCCAATAATCCAAACCAGCGCGCCTAAGTTCCTTCTCCTCCAAGCGAAACCCCAAAGGCTTAATCAGATGAAGCCTACTTCCAGTCGCCACACAGGTCCTTCCAATATTTCCTGTATTTGCAGGAATCTCCGGCTCTAACAGCACAATATTCATCATCTTAGTTCTACCTCTAATTTCTTGATAAATCGTTCCAGTCTCTCCAAAGCTCTTTTTAAATCTTCCAAGGAATACGCGTAGGATATTCTCAAAAAGCCTTCTCCGCAAGCTCCAAACGCCGTTCCGGGCACTATGGCAACCTTCTCTTCCATTAAAAGTCTTGTGGCAAACTCATCTGAGCTTAACCCAAATTTCTTAATGCTAGGAAATACATAAAATGCACCGAAGGGCTCAAAACATTGAAGTCCCATCTTTCGCAGAGCGTGAACCAGATAACGCCTTCTCTGATTATATGCCTCCCGCATGACAGCAATATCCTTATCACCATTTCGTAACGCCTCCACTGCCGCATACTGGCTGTTGGTGGGTGCACACATTATGGCAAATTGATGAATCTTAAGTATCTGCTCCATAATCTCCGCTGGTCCCGCCACATACCCAAGACGCCAGCCCGTCATAGCATATGCCTTAGAAAAGCCGTTGATCACGATGGTCCGCTCCTTCATGCCCGGACATGCTGCTATGGATATATGCTCTGACTTGTACGTAAGCTCCGAGTAAATCTCATCCGATAGCACCAGAATATCCTTCTCCACCACCACATTGGCGATCTCCAAAAGCTCTTCCCTCTCCATAATCGCTCCTGTCGGATTATTTGGAAAAGGAAAGACCAAAACCTTTGTCCTCGGTGTAATATGGGCAAGAAGCTGTTCTTTTGTGAGTCGAAACTCATTTTCCTCTTTTAATTCAATAATCACCGGTGTGGCACCAGCCATCACGGCACAGGGAAGATAGGAGACAAAGCTCGGCTGTGGAATTAATACCTCATCGCCGGGATTGATAACAGCGCGCAGCGCATTGTCAATCCCCTCACTGCCTCCCACCGTCACCACAATCTCCTTCTTGCTGTCATAACTAATTCCAATCCGCCTTTTAAGATAGCTGCCTATCTCTTCCCTCAGCTCCTTAAGACCTGCATTGGATGTATAGAAGGTCCTTCCTCTCTCCAGAGAATAGATTCCCTCCTCCCTAATATGCCATGGTGTATCAAAATCAGGCTCCCCAACACCAAGTGAGATTGCATCCTTCATCTCACTCACAATATCAAAAAACTTTCGAATACCGGAAGGTTCTATCTCCACTATTTTATCTGCCAAAAAATTTCTCAAGGTGTCACCAGCATCCTTTCCTCACGCACCATATCCACAAGCACTGTTCCGTGATCCTTATATTTCTTTAATACAAAATGCGTCGCTGTGCTTAAGATCGCATCCATGGGTGCAAGCTTATCAGAGACAAACTGCGCCACCTCCCGCATAGTTTTCTCCTCAATAATTACGGTAAAATCAAAACCGCCTGACATTAGATACACTGCATTTACCTCAGGAAATTTATAGATGCGCTCCGCTATCTTATCAAATCCCTGTCCTCTCTGCGGTGTCACCTTCACCTCAATAAGGGCTGTCACCTTCTCCTCGCTAGTATTATCCCAGTTAATCAACGTGTGATAGCCACAGATCACCTTTTCTTGTTCCATCGCCGCGATCTCTTCCGCCACAGTTTCCTCTGGCTCACCAAGCAAGACAGCGAGATCCTTTACTGCAATTCTGCTGTTTTTCTCAATAACAGCCAATATTTTCTCTCTCATCCATATCCCTCTTTTCACTGATCTTTATTCTTCTCTTTCGCCAAGCGGCCCACCATAATTGGGCAGCTCCAAAAAACGCTTTTCCTCTCCATGAAACAATATCCTGTCTCTTCCTTCTGTCAACCTTCCTATCACCACAGCCGACATTCCTTCTGCCATTAAACTCTTTCTTAGATGCTCTCCATCTTCTGCCGCAATTAGCAGACTTCCCGCAGAAGAAAGCTGATATGGATTCTTGTGAAGCAACTCACATACCTCTATCGTTTCCTGCTTGACAGGAATCGCCCTGACATCTACCTCTAAGCCAAGTCCTGCACCCTCTGCAAGCTCCCAGAGCGCGCCAAAGATACCTCCCTCCTCTATAGGAAGCACCGCAGCAGCATGGTATCGAAATGCTGCCTTTGCCTCCTGCACCACAGAAAGATACTGAAACAGCTCCTTGATGTGCGAGACAAACACTGGTGTAAATCGCCTACGCAGTTCCTTCTCATATATGGCAGCAAGCTGGATGGATGCCTCCATCGCAATCCAATTTACCACAAGCAGATCCTGATTAGCGGCCAAATTTTGACCGGGCAGGAACTCCTGCCCGGCCTGTTCTCGTGTTCCAAATCCACTCAGTGTAAGATAGGGCTTCTTTACGGCCAAGGAGGCTTCAATTATGCCGGGAAGCAGAGATATGCCTAGCTTCTCTGCCTCCTTCTCCAATCCGCCAATCACCTTTCTTAAATCCGGCTCAGCAAAAGCCTCTGGACACAAAAGCTGAAGCTGAACTGCCAAAGGCTCAGCACCCATGGCAACACAGCTATTGACTGCTCGATGAAGCAGGATTCTTGCACAAAGTTCACCACCTGACAAAAGGGATGGGAGAAAGGCAGCCTTTGCAGAGACTGCCACACTCCCCTCCTTCACAGACAAAATACTGCCTGCCCTTCCCACTTCTGCTCTCTGTTTTATCTCTGATCTTCTATTCTTTATTTTTCTCAGCACAGAACGCTTCCATATTGGCTCTGATATTCTGCCCTCTTTCATTCTCTGTCCTCCTAACCAACAGGCTGATCCCAAGGTCCAGAGGGACCCTGCTGACTTGGCTGCGACCCCGGTCCAGACGAATAGCCCGGTCCCTGTTGGTAAGAATTATCTGGCTGTGAACTCGGTCCAGACTGTGGTCCCTGTTGGGATGGCATACCCGGTGTACCTGATGGTCCCTGCTGGTATGAATTATCTGGTGTACCTGATGGGTTTTGTTGATCAGAATTTTCTGGCGTGCCCGACGATCCCTGCTGATAAGGACCTTGCTGACCGGGATTATCTGGCGTACTAGGTGGATTCTGCTGACCAGAATTATCTGGTGTGCCCGATGGATTTTGTTGGCCAGAATTTTCTGGCGTACCAGATGAATTTTGCTGATCCGCTGGATCTGCCACTGCTGGGACATCTTCTGGATTTTCAGGGTTCTCCGATGATGGCTCCTCTGAAACCGTTGCCCCCGGTCCCACTGAGATATAATTTGGTGCCGGCGCATAATAACTTGAATTTACCTTTTCTTTCGAAACCTGAACACCATCTACATATACATATTTATATAGCTCTGCGCGATAGCCCGTGTGAGAACTTTGTGTCACCTTTCTGGCTCCCTCAGGAAGCGATGGATCTTCCTTTATCACATCCTCCGGCGGATTAATCACCTCTATCACTGTATTCTTATACTCAACCTTTCTGTTGGCAGGACGTTCATCCAAACCATAGATATTGAATGTGACACGCTTGTCCTTTGTGTAGCCCTCAATATAGATTGGAGCATTTGTATTATTTGTAAATACAAAATCCATACCACTGCTCTCTGCTATCGCAGCATCTGAGGAAAGCTGCACATAACCAACTGTCAATCCATGATTATAGCGCTGATTCACCTCAAGCTCTGCCAACAAAACAGAATTATAAAGAGTGGTTGACACCTGACATACTCCGCCACCATAGCTGTCCACCAACATTCCACCCATGTAAGAGCCCGCTGGGAAATATCCATTTTCAGCGGTAAATGGAAGCATATGCTCCAGACAGGAGAATTTGTCTCCCGGCATCAAAACAGCTCCATTGATCTTTGAGACGGCCGCATCAATATTTTTGCATCTAGAACTTCCCGAAGAAGTGTATGATGTAGTAAATTCTGCCATCGGCGTAGATTGAATCTTAGCACACTCTGCAGCAGTCACCCTAGGATTCTGCACAGCTCCCACAAGACTCACTGTACAATCCTCATAATTCCAGCTTTCCAACATATAATTCTTCACTGCCAGAATAGAAGCTTCTATATCCACAGTACTTCCCACCTGCTCAGGAGTAATAGAAAAACCCTGCTCTGTCTTCTGGATCACAGCATCTACTGCTGGACTTTCCAATGTCCCAAGATTCGCCTCAATCCATGCTCTTATCTTCGCATCATCAACAGCGATCTCTAGATCCAACGATGTCTCTGTATAAGCGAGATCCTTCTTCACCTTATATCTTCGAATTACATTCCCAGACTTACCCATCTGATCAATATTGTCAAAGACATCGGGATTTGCCCATGACAGCCCAACCTCTGCCATCGAAGACTCTATTTTCTTATCGTCACTTCCCTCCAGAGCAAGCGTAATCTTTTTTGAACGAAGCTCTTCCATATAAGCTTCCACTGCTGCTTTTGCTTCTTCTTTTGTCATGCCGCCGACCTCTACTGGTCCAACTTTCACACCATCATACACAACTGCCTCTGACGCTTCTGACGTCTCCGCCGCGTATGCAGGACATACTGCCGTTCCCGCCACCGCTGTTAAACTCAGCACGACGGAAGCCACCATCGCGTAAGCATGATTCCTTTTCATATCTTCCTCCATACTTTCTACTTCAAAACTATTGCTATCCTTTGACATCCTCTTCTTCAAACGGTTGACGCCAAAGCGAATTTCCGCTATACTTTATTGTAATGCACCTAACAGAACCGGAAGGATCATGGAAATAACCAGCAGAATAATAATTACTGCGGAAATAATCTTTTTGGTTTTGGAATTATTAAAATCCATACTATCACCCCTTTCATGATTGGAGAAACAGCTATGCGCTTTCCTGCACTTTTTGCTATTTTTGTCACATTTTTACTCTGGCTGTCCTATGAGCTGCGAAAAGCTAAAAAGCTTGACGCAGATTCCTCTGCTTCCTTCTGGCAGCGTGAGGCACAAGCTGATAATGTCCGTAGACAGTCATTGGACAATCTTGATTATATCACAATTCCATTAGATTCCCTACCCTTTTTTTCTGGAATTGATGAAAAACTTGATGAACTACAAAAAAATATTACTGATCTCGCTCCCTGCACCATGGTAAACTTAAGTAATTACACCAACACAGAGCTAAAGCTCATGTATGGTCCCGCCAATCTTCCCGCACTTACGGAGTACGATCAAAATTACACACGGCTAGTACGCACTTTGTATCAGTGGGGAAACAGGCTGTCAGAAATTGGACATGACAAGGAAGCGATCCAAGTTCTTGAATATGCCGTCTCTATTAAAAGTGATGTTACTGGTGGATATCTGCTTTTGGGAAAGCTATATCAAAAAACTGGAAGTCCGCATAAAATTGATACTCTTATTGCCACCGCCTCTTCATTGGACTCACTTCTCAAGGATAGCCTTGTACAACAACTAAAAACTCTGCGCCTCTAACTTTAGCGCATACCATATCAATCAGGCTTCCATTATTTATCCTGTCATTTTTCTTACATCTTGTTTGAAATTTTGCCATGCATAAGGATTATTTTATCAATCCGCCTTGAAGCCTCACTTTTTGTGAGGTTCTCAAGCTCCATCTCCGGCAAACCATGGCAGGCCAAAAGTGCTTTCAGGTATCTAAGCTGTGCCGCTGTGGCTGGACTGTTCTTTTTTAGACGACAGTACAGTGGCACAGGACAGAAAAGCTTATTCACTTCTAAACTGCCACCATAACTATCCTTCAGCCGGCAATAAAGCTTAAACGCCGCTATCGCATCCTCCTTTGCTCGATGTGCCCGCGCGTTTTCAATCTGATAATAATGGCACAGTGCACCCAAACTGCGATCTTCCATATCAGGAAGCAATTTCCTTGCAATAGATAAGGTATCTATTCCGTTCCTCACAAATTTCTCTCCAATATCCGCCATATGTCTCTTAAGAAAACTATAATCAAATGTAACATTATGCCCAAGAAGTGCCTCTTGTCCGGCAAAATCCAAAAAAGCTCTTAAAGCTCTTTCTATATCAGGTGCTCCATCCAACATAGAATCCGTGATCCCTGTCAATTCTGTGACAAAACTACTTAATTTCCTCTCCGGCTGTACAAATGTCTGAAATTCCTCTTCTATCCGCCCTGCTCTTATTCGCACCGCTCCAATCTCAATAATATGCTCCGTGCACGGATTCAAACCTGTAGTCTCAACATCCACCGCAACAAAGCTATCCATGCTAGATTCCAATATAGGCATACAGCTCTCCTTTCTGTATCTGTGTCACTGCCGCCGCATAACTAAATGGATCTCTATTTCTATAATCAAACAGAAGAAACACCTCCTGCTCACTCCCCGTCAGCGGATTATAACAAAAATATTCTAGCTGCGTCAGCCTTGCAAGCTGCTTTCCATCACATTCTACATAATCTGGCAGATAATGGTGCCGTCTCGCCTCCACCTTATAAAAGGTCTTTCTCTCCTCCTTGTATTTCTCCGTATTCTGCGCAAAATCTATGCGACTTTTCCAGTTCTCCCTCAGATATAGATCATAACAAAGGCATTCTCGAAACTGTCCTTTTTCTCTTTCCGTCATATAGTTCTCCGCAAATGCAAGCAAAATCTCATATCGCTCCAACCGATTCAGTTTTCTGTTCGTCAAACCTTCCTGTCTGTAATATTCTGCCATACCATCATACATATCATACGGTGATTTAAAATATGGAAGTAATTTTCGCACACTGGAAGTAAACTGTGCACTATTATAATATACCTCCACCATCTCCTCCACTCCCTTAAGTCTCAAGAGCTCCTTATAGCTGATCCATCTTGTATATAGCACCTCATAAGTTGGCATACTGCGAAATACCATGCCATAGCGCTCTGCCTCTTCCGCCATATAGGTTCCCGGCAAAACCTTTAAAAAACCAAGCTGAAGTTGATCTGGCTCCATCTGATAAATGGTATTAAAAGATTGGCAAAAACTATTATAATCCTCATAGGGAAGCCCTGCAATCAGATCCAGATGAAGATGAATATTTCTGCCACCGCGCAATCTATCTACCACATACCTAACCTTATCAAGCTGCATTGTGCGGTGAATTTCTTTAAGAGTGCGGCTATTCGCCGACTGAACTCCTATCTCAAGCTGCACCAGCCCTCTTCTCATCCTTCCCAGAAGTAGAAGCTCATCCTCCTCCAACAAATCAGCCGCTATCTCAAAGTGAAAATTTGTGATCCCATTATCATGCTCAAAAAGATATCTCCAGATTTCCACTGCATGTTCCTTCCAAACATTAAAGGTTCGGTCGACAAATTTCACCTGTCTCACCTTCTGATCTAGAAAAAACTGCAACTCCTTCTTCACCATAGAAAGCTCACGAAACCGAAGCTTTTTATCCACCGATGAGAGACAATAACTGCACGAAAATGGGCATCCTCTGCTGCTCTCATAATATACAATCCGATTTCTAAAATCTGTCATATCCTTATAGGGAAATGGCACCTCCGACAAAGCCACCATCTCCCCCACCTGTGTGTAAAAGATACCATCTTTCCCACGGCAAGCTAAATTCTGAACCGACGAAAGCTCCCTGATCCCACTGACATAATGTTCCAGCAACTGATAAAAGGTTCTCTCTCCCTCACCTATCATAATACCACTCAGACATGGATGCCTGCCAAGCAGCTCCGCCGCCCGATAAGAAGCCTCCGGCCCACCTAACCACAGCTTTGTGTCGGGAAGCACCTTACACAGCTCATCCGCCAACTGTTCTATCAGCACAATATTCCAGATATAGCAAGAAAACGCCACTGCATCCGGCTCACGCTGAAAAATATCTTCTAATATATGATCGACAGTATCATTGATGGTATATTCTGCCAACTCAATATTTTCCTTAAAATCCCGACAATATGCCCGCAGATCATAGAGCGCCAGATTTGAATGGATATATTTAGCATTGACCGCAGCCAATAAAAATTTCATAAAACCTCCCATTTTTAGTCACTCTTTTTCATAATATCCAAAGTATAACATATTTCCTGAAAAAAAACAGTAATATTCCTTGTATATAATTTTGAACTTTTTGCGTTTTTCGAATTTTTATAAATTATTAGTTGACTTTTGAGAATGTATATGATAAAATATTATTCAGTTACAGGTGTTAGATAATTTTGCGGGTGTAGTTCAATGGTAGAACACTAGCCTTCCAAGCTAGATACGTGGGTTCGATTCCCATCACCCGCTCTGGCGTCAGTTTAATATTATTTTTGTATGCGCGAGTGGCTCAGCGGTGGAGCACCTCCTTGCCAAGGAGGGGGTCGCGGGTTCGATCCCCGTCTCGCGCTTTTTTTATTTAAGAAACCATATGCAAGTGTATATTCTTATCACAATATGCGTACCACACTTCGAGTAGAGAAAAACGTTTTTCCCTACTCGATTTTTTATATGCCGTCCTATACTACCCAAATATGCCTCTAAGGCTGCTGTACACAGAATGAACGACAAGAAGAAAACTTCCCCCTACTCAACTTTCTCCGTCCATAATACCTACTCACAACATTGGTTCAAAAAAATATCAGTTTATTTCAAAAAAGTACTCTCTATCTTATCAAGCAAGAAGATTCTATTCTAAATCCTATCAATCCCACCAGAAAAACCATACTTTTGACATTGTTAGCATCTCTGCCAACATACCTACTGTCACATTATCACCCTGCTCCACAATATCGGGACAATACCCATACTGCTCTATAGCAAGCTTTATTGCCTTTTCCATATCCACAGGTTTTGGCACGTCAAATTCTAATACATCATGTGTTATCACAGCGGGAACTGCGCCATGTTGCTCATACCAATATTTAGCCACTGCCATCTGAGTTAGAGTATCAGGACATTCATTCCACCCGCCAAAGGGAACCCAAGCAAATACCTCCCAAGGATTTTTCACCGGAATCTTTGCCAGAAGCACCGGACCACAACCGCCGGAAGAATAATCACGATAGCCACTAAAATCGTTTACCTCGTTTTCCACGTCCTCGTCGTATTCCACCCCACCAAGCTCCTCCAGCATTTCTTCTATATCAAAAAGATCTTCCTCATACATTTTCTTATACTGTTCCATCATGGATATTAGAATTTCCCTTCCATCCTCAAGTGGGGCTGCCAACATTTCTTGACGAAAGGCTGATACCTGTTCAGCATTATAATCTTCCTCTCCTTCTTCTTGGCTCTCATCAAACATATACATCGTCAGCCACTCTCCAAGTATCCCCTCCACCGGGACGATCACTGGGACAAATCCTTCTTTCTCCCCCTGTCTTCTCGCTTCACGGTATGCACTTATCAGTGCAAAATCATCTGACGATGGCTCAAAGTACTGACAGGGACAGCCAAGATACTGGATAAACCCCGAAATTAACTCTTCTAATGTGTCATCTCTTCTCATACTTATTATACTCCTTCTCTCTTATCAGAATGTTACATCTCACTCGCCAAAAGATTAAGACAAACTGCTCCATATGGGCGTATGCTCATGAGATATACATTTCCTTTTCCTAGAGCTGCCTCCATATAATCCGCGTATTCATCTGCCAGCTCCTCCGGCAGCATCGCCATAATCACGCCTGCAAAACCTCCTCCGTGTATTCGGCACGCCCCGCATTTCTTTTCCTTTATAAAAAGCTCTGTGAGAGCAAGAGCTATCGAAATCCCCTGCTCTTGATACGAATGATTTGTAAAGCAATTCTGAAGCCATTTCCATGAGGAATTTCCAGATTCTGTGATCTCGGAAAGAAAATCATTAAATCGATTCTCCTTAAGTGCCAGCACCTCAGCCTCCACACGCTTATTTTCCTCAAAAAAATGAAGTGCTCTCATCACGGCACGATCCCCACATGCTTCTCTCACCGCAGCGAGATTTTCCAGCACCTGCTTCTCAGTAATGTCCGCACATACCTCTTTTCCAAAATAAGCTGCCACACTCTTCATCTCCTTTGGAACGGATGAATAGTCCTCACTCAAATCAGCATGGCCCTTCCCTGTATTTACGATAATCAGCTTATGCTTCTGTGCTCCAAAGTCAAACGCTATCTTCTCCACCTCCGGCTCCTTCGGATTCTTAAAATCAATGGTAATCAGTCCCCCTGCCGCACATGCCATCTGATCCAGAAGCCCGGACGCCTTATCCCAATACTGATTCTCTGCAAATTGCCCTATATGTGCATAATTTACAATATTTAATCGATCCTCATTATAAAAATGATTTAAGATCACGCAGATCAGCATCTCAAATGCCGCTGAGGAGCTAACCCCTGCCGCACTGATCACAGTGCTGCTTGTGTAGAGATCAAATCCGCCTATCTGAAAGCCAAAGCTTTGAAAACCTTTCACTAAACCTTTGACAAGCTCTACCGTTCCCACATGCCTCTCGCCTCGCTCCAGCTCCTGCACAGATACTGTAAAATCCTGTGAAAACGTCTCACTGACAATATGTATCAACCCAGTATTATTTTTAGCTGCCACTCCAATGCAGTCAAGATTTATACTGCCTGCCAGCACCTTCCCGTGATTGTGATCTGTGTGGTTGCCACTGATCTCCGTGCGCCCCGGTGAGCTAAAAAGACAGATATCCTTATCCCCAAAGGTCTGCTTGAACTTTTCCACAAGTTCCTGATAACGCTTTTGATTCTTCTCCCTCTCTCCCTTATACAGCCTCTCCAACAATGCCTCTGTTTTTTCTTCCTTCAAAAATGCCAGCGTTTCCTTACTATTCATTCTCCTACACACCTCTCCATTCCCATAAATTTAGCTCAAAAGTCAGCAATCTCACAGCAAAGCTGCGAAACAGGTTGATCTGGTACTATATCATGTATTATCTTATCACCCTTTTTACAAATTGCAAACCCTTTTTCACACTAACTCCCATCTGCCTGCTTTTTCATTCTTTCCAACAGAAAAATCCGTGCATTTCTGATAATTACACAGATCCATGTATAAAAAGCTGCCACAGTTATATCCCGTGACAGCTCTCTTTTACAAATTACTATATGTCTTTTTCTATGCCTCTACAAACTGGTCTTTTCCTACACTGCACAGTGGACATTCAAAGTCCTCCGGCACATCCTCCCACTTTGTTCCCGGTGCAATTCCACCTTCTGGATAACCAGCTTCCTCATCGTACTCCCATCCACATACTTCACAAACATATTTCATTGTCGTGTCCTCCTTTTATAATTTTCTCTTCTAATCATTACCCTATTTACTTCCACCTATGCAAGTGGCTGAAAATCACTTGCTCCATGCTTACAGATTGGACATACATAGTCTTCAGGAAGAGTATCTCCCTCATACACATAGCCACAGATCTTGCACACAAATCCCTTCTTTGGTTTCTCCTCCTTGCTAGCTGCAGCCGGCTTAGGTTTCACATTATCAAAATAATACTGATAGGTCATGCTTGGTTCCTCAACAAGCACCTTAGCCTCCGTCACCTTGGCAACAAACAAGGTATGTGTGCCATAATCTTTGGAATCCACTAATTCCGCTGATATCACTGTATTTGTGTAAGCCGTCAGATAACAAATACCATTCTCTGTGCGCGCTGTATTCTCAAAACCTGCGAACTTGTCTGTATTCTTTCCACTCTGGAAGCCAAAGTTTTTAAATACCTCAAGCGGCGCTTCTTCGCTGAGCACGGATAGATTAAATACCCCTGTATTGCAGATCATCTCATGAGTGTAATTCATCTTATTTACAATTACAGCGATCTGATTAGGGGAAGCTGTCACCTGCATAGCTGTGTTAA
The DNA here is from genome assembly GCA_910588535.1 of uncultured Lachnospiraceae bacterium. GTDB lineage: Bacteria > Bacillota > Clostridia > Lachnospirales > Lachnospiraceae > RGIG8607. The sequence continues at coordinate 81,791 of CAJUOO010000002.1, forward strand.
TTATACAGCCATTATCCTTTCCTCCATCCTTTGCCGTAAGCACATATAGACCATATGGCAGCTTAAGCATTGGATCAGAAACTGGTACCTCCTTCTTCTCACTCTTAATACTATCTGCTATCTTGTCTGCTATCACACAGAGCTGCTGATACTGTGCTTCCTTTACAGAAGAACTTATGCTGCACACAGGCTCCATATAGGTTATATTTTTACAACCCTTCAATACATCCATCATAAGCTTTGCACTGACAGGTGCCCATGAGCCATTCTCTATTATCGCCACTGTTCGATTCTGGATATTATGTGCGGCAAGATCATGGAGAAATGCCTCCATTGTGACAAAAATGCCTGCATTGTAGGTAGGTGAAGCCAGAACAAGATGGCTCATCTTAAATACCTCGGCGATCACCTCCGACGCCGCTGTCACAGAGACATCAAACATTACTGTTTTCACTCCCTGCTCTCTAAGCTTACATGCAAGAACCTCAGCAGCATTTCCTGTATTGCCGTAGATAGTAGCATAGGCAATCACAACTCCCTGCTCCTCCGGCTCATAACGACTCCACTTATCGTACTTGTCCACATAAAATCCAATATTTTTTCTCCACACAAAGCCATGAAGTGGGCAGATCATCTGAATTGCAAGCCCGGATGCCTTCTTGAGCAGAGCCTGAACCTGCGGGCCATATTTCCCCACAATATTTGTGTAATAGCGCCTTGCCTCATCCAGATAATCTCTCTCAAAATCTACCTCATCCGCAAAGATCGCTCCATTCAGCGCACCAAAGCAGCCAAATGCATCTGCCGCAAACAATATCTTATCTGTCTTGTCATATGATACCATAACTTCCGGCCAATGAACCATTGGAGCCATCACAAATGTAAGTACATGACGCCCAAAGGAGATCTCCTCCCCTTCCTTTACCACAACAGCACAACTATCCACATCAAAGCTGAAAAATTGCTTCATCATCGCTGCACTTTTTGCATTGCATATAATTTTAACCTGAGGATAGCGCAGCACAAGCTCCTGAAGTGTCGCGGAATGATCTGGTTCCATGTGATGAACCACAACATAATCAAGCTCTCTGTCTTTTAAAAGTTCTTCCAGATTCTCAAAAAATACCCCCGACACTGCCTTATCCACGGTATCAAATAATACGGTCTTCTCATCCAACAAAAGATAAGAGTTATACGATACTCCGTCCGGCACGGAATAAACTCCCTCGAACATACTCAATCTTCTGTCATTTGCTCCAACCCAGATAAGATCCTCTGTCACATTTCTATAACAATACATATTTCTCCTCCTTATTCCTCACTTTTCATCAAAATTTCTTTCGGTAAACGGCTGCCGATACTGGTGGAAGCGTAACCTTAAGTACTCTGTTTTCTATACTATATACCATTCTGCCAATACTATAGCCTGTCTCTGTCGTCAATATAAGCTGCTCCATCAAGGAACCATTCTCCACTCCGATCTCCCACACCGGAATCTCAAGCTCCATCTCCTCATAATTATTGTTGATCGCAACAGCTATCTGACTGTCCCATGTAAATCTTCCATATGCGATTACCTTATGCATCCCCAACAGCGCCTTGTAGGAACCACACATCAAAGCTCTGTTCTCCTTATGAATCTGAATAATATCCCTGTGAAACTCTATCAGCTCCATATCCTCATGCTTCCACGGATAACTTCTGCGGTTATCTGGATCGGTCCATCCACACAGCCCCGCCTCATCGCCATAATAGATGGTCGGTGCTCCCGGCCATGTCATCTGAATGACTACAGCCTCCCGGAAGGTCCCTTTGTTAATATTCTGGTTCGCGGCCTCCGGTCCAAGACCTGCCACTCTTCCCACGCGGCGGTTTGTCCTTGTCAAAAATCTGGAATGATCATGATTCGAAAGCTCATTCATCGCCACCTGAAGTGACGGAGCAGGAAAGCGGGACATATGATGTGACATCGCGGAAAAAAAACTTTCAGAATTCCCCAGCAGATCTCCTCGAAATTCATCACTATGTTTCTCCATGCCTGTCAAGAACCATGTCACAGGTTCCATAAAGGCATCATAATTCATAACAGTATCCCACTCTTTTCCATGAAGCCAGCTCCACGGATCACCGTAATGCTCTGCCAAGATAATCGCCTCAGGATTTGCCTCCTTCACGGCAGCCCGAAATTTCTTCCAAAACTCATGATTGTACTCACTGCTGTGGCCCAGATCAGCGGCCACGTCAAGCCGCCAGCCATCTGCATAATATGGAGCAGACACCCATTTTGCGGCAACTCTCAAAATATCCTGAACCAGATTCTCCGACTCCTCATAATTAAGCTTGGGAAGTGTATCGTGTCCCCACCAGCCATCATAGCTGGTGTTATATGGCCAGCGGTTTTGATCATTAAACTGGAAAAAACTCCGATATGGACTATCCGCAGACACATATGCTCCCTTTTCATAACCTTCCTGCTTCTCATAGATACGCTCTCTGTCAAGCCACTTATTAAAAGAACCACAATGATTAAACACGCCGTCAAGGATCACCTTCATACCTCTTCGGTGTGCTTCCTCCACCAGCTCCCGAAACAGCTCATTGCTCGCCTCCAGATTCTCCTTGTCCGTCACTCGCATAATATAGCGAGAAGCGTGAGAATTATCCCTGTCCCCCGGCGCAAGCAGCTCTCCCTCATCCTTCACTATTCTTCCTATATGAGGATCGATATAATCATAATCCTGTATATCATATTTATGATTAGAAGGGGACACAAATAAGGGATTAAAATATATGACATCCACCCCCAAGGACTGAAGATAATCCAACTTCTCCATAACTCCCTGCAAATCACCGCCATAAAATTCCCGCACACCCATCGACGCCGGATATTTCATCCAATCCCTAACTTGGCTGATCCCCTCTCCAATATAAGCATACTCATTATCCAGAGGATCGTTCCCTGTATCACTATTATAAAATCTGTCTACAAAAATCTGATAAAACACCGCGCCCTTTGCCCAGTCTGGTGTTTTATAGCCCGGCAGCAGCCTGAAATCATAATAAGGTTCTCTATTCCTCATAGCTCCCCTCTGATTATAATAACACTCTACCTTGCCAGATATAATTCGAAAGCAATAGGAGATCATCTCCTCTCCCACTGTTATCTCTGTTGCATAGTAATCAAAGCTTCCCATTGACCCCTTGAGAAAAAGCTCCTTACATTCCTCTCCATACAACAGATATACATGATCTACATTATTTTTCAAAGTGCGAAACCGGATAATAACCCTATCTCCCGGCATCGGCTGTGCAGGACTTACAAATTCCTCTGTTCCATCACTAAATAGTGCTTTTGTGTTCAATGCAGATCGCATGCTCATCATATACATCTGCATCTTGCCGGTTTTTGTCATTTGCTTCAATCTAACTTTGATATCCATTGCAATCCCCTGCCCACCTTTATAGTGTATTCTTATTTTTTGGTTCTAGTCTCTATTTTATTATAAACAAGCCAGAAATACAACCTTTTTCTGCCAACGCATAAAATAAACTTATTCTCTATTCTAAAAAGTGAAAAGGACAACCAAACGGCTGTCCTTTTCGGAGAAGGTATTTCATTTCTTATGGGGTGTAGCAAAAAACTATATAATGTATTGGGGGTTTTACAATATTTAGTATAGCATCTCCTTGTCAAAAAGTGTGCACAAACTTTTTCCTTCTTTCCCCAATTTTTTGTTACTTTTAACGTCGTTCCATTTTATCTTATATATTTCCGCCGTTATTTTTAACAAGCCTCCCACAATCCTTCAAATTCCTCTCTGCCAATCTTCTCTTTCTCTAAAAGCAATCCGGCACATCGATGCAGCACCGCCTCGTTCTCCAACAAAAGCTTTTTTGCCTTCTCATAACATTCATCCACAATCCGCTTTACTTCTGCGTCAATAACACTTGCTGTATTCTCTGCATAGCTTCTGGTATGTGCCAGATCTCTGCCGATAAATACTTCATCTTCGTCACTTCCATAGTGAATCAGACCAATCTTCTCAGACATACCATATTTTGTTATCATAGAGCGCGCAATTCCTGTCGCCTGCTTAATGTCTTGAGATGCACCTGTCGTGATATCATCAAAGACAAGCTCCTCCGCGATCCGTCCTCCTAAGTCCACCATAATATCCTGAAGCATCCGCCCTTTTGTATTAAACATTTCATCCTTCTCAGGCAGAGGCATAGTATAACCTGCTGCTCCTATTCCAGTTGGGATAATTGACACAGAATACACTGGTCCCACATCTGGTAGCACATGGAATAAAATCGCATGGCCAGCCTCATGATAGGCTGTCACCTTCTTTTCCTTCTCCGATATTACACGGCTCTTCTTTTCCACACCAATGCCAACCTTGACAAAGGCTTCCTTTATATCTGCTCCCGTGATAAAGTTTCGATCTCCTTTAGCAGCAAGAATTGCAGACTCATTCAACAGATTCTCCAAGTCTGCACCAGTAAAGCCAGATGTTGTTCTGGCTATTTCCTTAAGATCCACATCATCTCCCAGAGGCTTTCCTTTCGCGTGTACAGATAAGATCTCCTCTCTGCCCTTTACATCGGGTCTTCCCACCATAACCTTGCGATCAAACCGTCCCGGTCTTAAGATAGCTGGATCAAGAATATCCACGCGGTTTGTCGCGGACATCACAATAATCCCCTCATTGGCATTAAAGCCATCCATCTCCACCAAAAGCTGGTTCAATGTCTGCTCTCTCTCATCATGCCCGCCGCCCATGCCAGTTCCTCGCCTTCTAGCCACGGCATCAATCTCGTCGATAAATACAATACAGGGTGAATTTTTCTTTGCATCCTCAAACAGATCCCTGACGCGGGAAGCTCCCACGCCGACGAACATCTCCACAAAGTCAGAGCCAGATATGCTGAAAAACGGCACTCCTGCCTCACCTGCCACCGCGCGGGCAAGCAACGTCTTACCTGTTCCGGGAGGTCCCACAAGCAGCACTCCTTTTGGAATCCTCGCGCCGACCATCAGATATTTCTTTGGATTTTTAAGAAAATCTACAATCTCTCGAAGTTCCTCCTTCTCCTCATCTAACCCGGCTACATTTTTAAAACTTATCTGCTTTATTGTATCAACCACCATTCTTGCACGGCTTTTGCCAAAGTTCATCACCCTGCTGTTTCCGCCTCCTGATGCCTGATTATTCATGTAGGCAAAAAATACAATAATCACGACGACACCGATCATAATCGGAAAAACAGTAGTCAAGAAAACACTGTCTCTCTGAACATCCGTAACATAATAATTCTTCATGCTCCGCTTATCCAGATCCGCTATCACATCCTTGACATCGGGAACATATAGGCTTTCCCGCGAACCATTGGTAAATTCTATAACCAGCTCACCGGTGGGAGTTTCTCCATTTCCATTCTGCCGGATTGTAACAGAGGAGACATTTCCCTCCTCAACATTCGTGAGAAACTGCGGATAGGTATAATCATTTACATGATATTGATTTCTGGTCGTCCACAGCATTATTACCACAATAATCGCCATAATGGCAAAATAAATTCCCAATCCTTTTGTTTTCAACATCTATCCTCCTTCTTATGCGATCTCTGGCATTTTTATTCTATCTCCACCACGCCAATATACGGCAGATTCCTGTACTTCTGATCGTAATCCAACCCATAGCCGACAACAAATTCATCTGGAATGGCAAAGCCCACATAATCCACCTTCACATCTGCCACACGGCGCTCCGGCTTATCCAAAAGTGTGCAGAGGCGTATCGAAGCCGGATTCCTCTTATATAATATCTCAATAAGATAACTCAGGGTCCTTCCAGAATCAATGATGTCCTCCACAATCAAAACTTCCTTGCCATCCAAAGGTTCATCCAGATCCTTCACAAGCTTTACCACTCCGCTGGACTTTGTTCCTGAACCATAGCTGGACACTGACATAAAATCCATGGAAACCGGGATACTGATTCTCTTTGCAAGCTCACAGGTAAAGAAAACGCCTCCCTTAAGCACACAGATCAGATGGACCTGCTTGCCAGCATAATCCTTGCTTATCTGCGCACCGATCTCTTCAATCCTTCTGTCAACTTCTTCCTCACTCACAAGTACCCTAATCTTATCTTCTGCCATATTCTTACCTCCATTTCATCTCTGCTTTCACCGCATACTTTGTACTTTTTCCTATCTTGTATCCTTCGCTTATTCTATATCCTATAATCCAAAGTACATGACTTTGGTCTGCAAGAAGCCAAATGCTGTCCCGAAGCTGTCTTGGAACCTTCTTATCAATAAAGTAGGACTTAAGCTTCTTTCTGTTGCCCGTCTTTGAGATCTCGATATAATCGCCCTCTCGGCGGGTCCTTAATTGCAAAGTACCTTTTATTTTATCATAATCAAACCATTTCGTATAGGTATTTTCTTCATTTTTAGCGATTTCTTTTATAGGCACCTGCTCTGCTGGAACGGGAGAGGATACCAAGAGTACTCCTTTTCCATCGGGGAGTACATATTCTGTACCAGATGCTCGTAGATATTCACATACTTCTCCCATATTCTGTGATTCTTCTTTATCCAAATCAGACCGTGCAAACACTAGCCTCCCATATTCCCGGCAAACCAGAAGGCCCCCCGGAAGATTGGCAGACCTCCCCGTCTGTGCCTCTGTAAGCCTTAACACCATAGAGAGGTGCTCCGATGTCAAATCTTTCCTTCCTGTTCCCAGATCATCTGCTGCCATAAAGATTAATTGCTTTTTTATCACAATATCCAGACAGCCATACTTCTCCAGATCAAACCATAATGTCGTCTTTTCTTTTTCTTTGCTAGCACAACACGCCCACGCTTTTTTTGCCTGTCCTGCAAGATACCTATCTGCCTCTGCCAGATAAGAAGCACATGCTGCAATATGCTGCGCCGCCGCCCTGTTAATATTTTCCTGAAGACATGGAATCACTTGGCTGCGTATCCGGTTCCTCGTATAATGCAGCTCTTTATTCGTCGCGTCCTCCTGCCAGCTTATCCGCCGTTTTTTCAGATATAAGATTATCTCTTCCTTTTGCACGCACAAAAGTGGCCGGATGCGGTTCCCCGATACTGGGCGGATACCAGAAAGACCTGTAAGCCCGCTTCCCCTGCACAGATGATATATCACGGTCTCCGCCTGATCTAACATATGGTGTGCCACTGCTATTTTATTAAATCCAAGCTCGTCTAAGACCTTTTCAAAGCTCTGATATCGCAAAATCCTCCCTGTCTCTTCCTCCGAAAGACCTCTTCTCTTGGCCTCTTCCTTTACATTATAAAAATAGCTTCTATATGGCACATTATACTTCCTACATAACTGCGATGCATATTCCTCGTCCTCGTCCGCAGCTTGTCCTCGTATTCCATGATGTACATGGACACACACAAGCTGAAACTTCCACTCCACTCTCACAGAAAGTAACAGAAAGAAAAGGCAGACGGAATCTGCTCCTCCTGACAGACCCAGCACAATCCCATCTCCCGGAAGGATCATCTGATTTTCTATCATAAATGTTCTGACTTTCTCCTCCACCTAAGTCCTCCTTTTCAATAAGATCCTATATCAAACCACCATGTTTTCACAAGTATAGAACAAAGCAGATAAAAAGTCAAACCTTTCCCATTATGCCGTTCTCTGCCAGATCCCTGTCACAAGAACCGTCATATCATCCATAATATTCTGCCCACTGTACTCACGAACTGCCATGAGAAGTTCGTCCGCCATATCCTTTGGATTCTTTGTGTTAATATCCATCAAAAGCCTGCCAAGCTCCTCCTCCTTGTTCTCCCCCTCAAATACATCAAGTACCCCATCAGATACCATAATAATATAATCACCGTCATATAACTTTTTATAAGCAGATTCATAGTCTACCTCCCTGAGCACTCCTATGGGAAGACTCGTGGATTTCATCACCTCCACCCATTGATTCCGCTTAATAAATGTAGCCGCAGCCCCAGATTTGTAGAAGCTACATTTTCCAGAATACAGATCTGTGATCGCTAAATCCACCGCGGTTGAAGCCTCCCCATTTTCTTTGCCCAAAAGCACAGAATTAACAAGGCGCAGCGCCGTCTCCTCCTCATATCCCGCCTTCAACAAATCTTCCAGAAGTCCTATAATCTCTTCACTGTCCTCACTCGCCTCTCCCCCAGAGCCCATTCCATCCACAATTCCCATCAGAAGCTGTCCCTCCATCAGCTCCGTGCAGGAAAAATTATCACCAGACACAATCTCGCCTGTCTTTGTCACACCACTCGCTCCGTGCAGAACCATAAAATTAGGTTCCTCCACAAAGCCATATACAGCATACTCTCTATTTACGATCGTCTTTCCCTCCGAGCACACTCTCACTTTTCTTCCATAACCCTTGCTGACATGAGCACATACTTCTCTCATGGTGGCAATTCTGCCCCCAACACTTCTCATCTCGATCTGTATCCGCTCTCTTCCATTCTGCTGTCTTACAATATGTACATATCGCACCTCGAACCGCGCACGCTCCAAGGCTCGCCATATGGCTGTCTCCTGCTTCCCTCTATTTCTGTGCTCTCCAAGCTGTTCGGTCATATCCTCCAAAAGTGCGGCTGTCTCCGAGAGCTGAACAGAAGCAGCGAAGGACAGATCATTCTGTGTATGAAAACGCCCAATACTTCTTGACAATGATTTAAAGGATTCCGCAAGCTCAACAAGCCGTCCTCTCTTCTCCTCCAAGCCTCCGTCTGTCAATATCCCCCTTCTTCCTTGCTCCAGACGATAAGCCACACTTCTAGGAAGTATCAGAAAAAACAAGCTTCCTAGCACTGCTCCCATCAGTTGATCTATCTCCAATAAAAACGGTGCATATAATGTTCCAAGCAGCCACACACCAAGCAAAAATCCCGCTGTGCTCCCAAGCCTTCCCAATGCCCGGAATATCCCTGCCATTATGCCAAGTGCGCAGAGCATCCCCAACATACTTCCATCTCCGTGCCACAATGTCATCACCATGCCGCACGCGGCACCGACCATTGCCCCCATACCGATCCCATGGCGGTAGGAGAACAGCAAAATTCCTAAATACATACTGACTGGACCTACCGCCACAGTAAAAAGCCTCTGTCCCCGCAATGCATATAAAAAAATTCCAAACAAGATTCCAATTACCGCCGTCTCTTCATTGCCAAAAGCCTCTCCACTCTTTCTGTATAATATCCCCTTCACTCCTATCTGAAAAAGCTGCACCAGAGCAAATACCAACACTCCCTCACACACACCCGCCAACAGCTCATAGCGAGGTTCTCTTATCATAAGTGCCCCTGCACACTGAATAGATAAAAGACAGAACACTGCCAAGATTCCGGCTGTGCTTCTTTTTACACTGCCATTGCGCGCCTCCAAAAATCCCATCACCAAAGCATAGGTCATCATCGCGAGCAGATACTTGATCGCGGGTATCGCGGGCATGGCTGCCGCAATCACTGCAAATATCACTGGAAAAGCAAAAATCCTCTGTCCTTTTTCCATATAGAGAGCAGCAAAATATGCAAATCCCACTGGATTATAATTTCCCACTGTGCACAAAGCTGCTGCCACTCCCATCATTTGTACGCCAATTTTACGAATTATGTTTTCTTTCATATCCTGTCCCTCCTGTTTCCTTGTCACTGATTTGGTATTATAGCGGACAGGTTTTACTAATTTTGTCAAATCTGGTACAGGTTTTTCAAAAAATTATTGACAAAAAGAAGCACCACTGCAATCTTTTATCGAATACAGGGTGCTCACAGTGATTCAGATATTCATACTCCTTTTTATTTCTCAGGCTTGAAAATAATCTCATTTTCATAGACCAGTCCTAATTTCTCTCTGGCAACCTCCTCCACATATTTTTTCGTCTGCACATATTTCTCATACTCCTCAAGCTCCGCCTTGCGCTCCATCTCGTCCTCGATCTGTCTGCTAAGACTTTCCTCCCTCTGTATATACGCCTTATTCTTCGCCTTAAGCTCAACGCTCTTATATGCTATCACAGCAGATAACATCATAACAACAAGACTGATCGCAATCACGCTGATCTTACTCTTTCTCTTTCTTCTCTGCCTTCTTTTTTGTGTTCTTTCTGCCATGAAACCACCTTCTCTTTACCTTGCTAAGCATTATTTTAAACTTTTTTCCTGCTCTTTTCAATACCTTTCCAATAAAATCTATCGGTGTCCGAAGAAGTCCCCCGATAAAAGGAACTACAAATCGGCTGACACAGAGGTTAAAAAGGAACATCGCTGCCGCCACCGCAGCGATCGCATACCATCGAATAATCCCATCATTTCCCTTATAGAGCAGGACAAATACCGCCACCGCCACCACAAGCCAATAGATGGCATCCTCTATACCTATTATAAATAATTTCCGAGGCAGCACAATTCTTGCAATTCTTAACACATCATAGAGCATGGCAAGAAAAATACCCAGCAAAAAGCAAGAAAGCAGATAATCTGTCTCCCACAGAATCATCTGGCTCATCAGCTAAATAGTCTTTTGATCAAAGACTCCCCTTTTTTTGAGTAATCGCTGACTTCCGAGTAGGTAAGGCTGTCGATTGTACCATCGATATCCACTTCCCCCTTCTCCAGATTCAGCTTATTGACGTGCAGATCCTTCCCTTTTATCATCAACATGCCAAGCTCTGTCTCAAGGAGCACCTCATTCATATCGAAGGCTATCACGTCGGTCACTCCTGTCATGGCGCCGCCCTTTCTGTTATTCACTACCAACCTGTGGCTCCCTGATGGTACTCTTTCCTCCATAAAAAACCTCCTAATATACTTCTTCAATCTGATAAAGTATATTAGGAGTGTCCATGTTTTATGCTAAATGTATCTGTACAGCTCTTTTGCCTCGTCCTTCTTCACTGTCTCCAAAACATCAAGAACTTGTACCTTTACTGCCTTTGTTCCAAACTGGATCTCGATCTCGTCGCCCTCCTTCACAGTGGCAGATGCCTTTGCAACCTTACCATTCACAAGCACCCTGCCAGAATCACATGCCTCATTGGCGATCGTGCGGCGCTTGATCAGACGCGAAACCTTTAAAAACTTATCTAATCTCATAAATTATTCGTTAATTTCATCCTTTAAAGCCTTGCCCGCCTTGAACTTAGGAGCCTTGGATGCAGGGATCGGCATCACTTCACCGGTCTGAGGATTTCTTCCGTCTCTTGCAGCCCTCTCTGCCACCTCAAATGTACCAAAGCCGACTAACTGGATCTTCTCACCTTTCTTTAATTCTTCCGTCACTACCTCGATAAATGCCTTTAAAGCCTTTTCAGAATCCTTCTTGGACAACTCGGTTTTCTCTGCAATCGCAGCAATAAGTTCAGTCTTGTTCATTGACTAACTCCTCCTCTGATATTTTATACTTTTCGTTGAGGTGATATCATACGTGAAACTGCCTGTCCTCATCTAAGAACCCTCAACACCTTCATGTTTATTTATAAACTGTTACGCCTCATTTGTCAAGGAATTTTTCCTCTATTTTCCGGTATTTGCGCAAATTTCCCTTAATTTTCCATCTGCCTGCCCAAAAAGCTGGAAGCAACCCCCACAAGCTTCAACTCTGTCTCTCCCATCTGACTTCTACCATCCTTGCTCAGCATGGCAACCACGCCGATCACATCCCCCTCACAGATAATTGGCTGAGCGACAAGCGAAACATATTCTTCCGTCTGCCCATTCACGATAGGAATCATATTCCTGCCATCCCTTCCTGTCATCAAAACCTCTCTCTCACTCATCAGATGCTCTAACTGCTTGCTGATTGGCTTATCCTGAAGCTCCTTCTTAGCAGTTCCTGTGGCGGCGATAATCTGATCTCTGTCCGCAATACATACAATATGCCCTGTAATCTGTGCCAAACTCTCCGCATACTGCCTTGCAAACAAACTCAATTCTCCAATGGGAGAATATTTCTTAAGAATTATCTCCCCTTCCCGATCTGTAAATATCTCTAATGGATCTCCTTCCCTAATTCTCAAGGTTCTCCTAATTTCCTTCGGCACTACCACTCTTCCTAAATCATCTATCCGTCTCACTATTCCGGTCGCTTTCATATTCTAATTGCTCCTCCATTTTTATATAGTTCTATGATGCTATTGTTTGTAAAAAATGGAGATTTATTCATTCATATGAGAAGAGATCAATAGCTTCTAATGGAATCTCCTTCGTCATCGGTATTTTTTATGTTCTTAATTTCAATATAATAGCCACATTGTTCATCTATGGCGACATAGACGCGATCCCCCACCTTTTTTCCTAATATGGCCCTGCCAAGAGGAGACTGTGTGCTGATCATTCCTTTCATAGAATTACCGCGAATCGAGGTGACAAGCTTAAAGGTCTCAAGCTCCTCCTCATCCTCCATATAGATCTCCACAGTATTATTGATGCCGACCTCATCCTCCATAGACTGATCTGACACAATCTGGGCGGTTCTTATTAATCGCTCCAAATAACGGATACGGCTCTCATTTTTATTCTTGTCCTTTTTGGCAGCATAATATTCAAAATTCTCGCTCAGATCCCCCTGAGCACGTGCCTCCTTGACAGCCTCAATAGCTTCCTTGCGGACGACAAGTTTACGATAGTCAATCTCCTCCTGAATTTTCTTAATATCATTATAGGTAAGCTGATTTTGCATGGTAGTGTGCCTTTCTATGTTTTTATATCAGTTTTTATATTATGTTTCACTTCTATATCTCGTCCAATATTTTCTTTCTCTGCTCCTCGCGCTCCTCCATCGTGATGATTCCTTCATTATATAAACTGTCCAGCTTACTTAAGCGCTCCTTAACCGTCTCCTTCTGCTCTGGCTTGCCGATATCTCTTGTCTCATCCTCTATCATAATCTCATGTGTGGCTATTCCTTTCTCAGAAAAAACATTCATTGCATTTAAAACCGTGATAATCACTGCCACCACTGTCCAAATCAATCCAAAAATCCCCATGCTGGGAATTGCTACTAACAGCCCAAAGAAACAAAAAAATACACCCACAATCATACCTGCTATCGATTGCCCTTTCCCCGGCTTTATCCTCATATTTTTACTCATATTTTCTCCTCCTTTTCTCAAAGTATCGCAATCCTTTCGACATATTTGTAAGAGAACCATCCTATATCTTTCAGGCAAACTCCTATCCCACAGATTACAAATCAGCTTCTCAAGCTAATAACCCAGCGCTGGCTGAACGATATTTGTTTTTATTATAATATATTATTCCACACATGCATAGCAGATTTTTTCTTTCACTATAAGTGAAATTTTTTCCTTACCAAATTATGAGAAAATAACAATATCATTAATTGGCACATCCTGCCGGAAATGAGGTTATATATGCAATTCAAGGATGATAGCGAGCTTTATAAAACCATCAGCCGTAACATCAAATACTACAGGGAACATGCCAACATGACACAGGCCCGGCTCGCAGAAAAGAGCCACTTAAGCCTTAGCTACATAACTAAAATTGAAGCTTCTGGCTGTGATAAAAGCATTTCCTTATCTGCCCTGCACCAAATTGCACGGGCTCTTAACGTGGATATGACTCTTTTCTTTGAAAACCGGCATACATCACAAAAATGTTAAGCTGATAAACATGTTGTATTATTCATAATGAATAACACCCTGTGTGTATTTCCTGTCCATCTGATGTCGAAGCTTTCGGTTCTCCACTGTGTCGAAAATAATTGAAAAATCATAGTCCTCAGGATACAATTCCTCTGCCGCCACATGAAGCTTAATTCGCTTGTGGTTAATCCATATTTTTCGGTCTGGTAATTGTATGCGGAGAACCCCTTTTTCATTTGCCGTCTGGCACACAATCCCAATCTTCCGGTCCGGCAGAACAAAAACACTGTCACCAAGCTGGAATTTGTCTGCCTCCTGTTGATGATGTACCTTCTTCTTTTTCACAATCTTCTCCGCCGAAAGCTTCAAGAACTCGTCGCTCTCCTCACCGGGCAATGCAAGCGTATACTCCTCCCCATAAGCAGCCATAGAAGCTCTTCTAAGCATAGAGTATGGCATGCCAAGCTTTTTGGCAATATAGAACGCACAGCTCTCTCCTGCCTCTCCTATAATCATCTGATACAATGGTTTTAAGCTATCTCTGTCAAACGTCATTCTTGCATTGAGAAGTCCACTTTCCCTCTCCGCGTACTCTTTTATCTCAGGGTAATGTGTTGTCACCAAAAACAGTGCTCCACTCTTCTTTAGTTCCTCAAGCACTGCAACCGCGATGCCCATGCCTTCCGCTGGATCCGTCCCAGAACCAAGCTCATCCAAGACCACAAGACTATCTTTTTCCACACGCCTTAAAATATCCAATATATTTGTAATATGCGCAGAAAATGTTGATAGATTTTCTGACAGATTCTGCCCATCGCCAATATCGCAGAGAAATTGGCTGTTCATGCTGATCTGTGCCTCCTCGCATGTAACATGCAGACCACTCTGTGCCATCAAACAATTGAGCGCCACCGTCTTGATTGCCACCGTTTTTCCTCCAGTGTTTGGCCCTGTAATTACAATGCCCCGCACATCTCCACCCATCTCAAATTGAAGAGGAACACAGATCTCTCTGTCAATCAGAGGATGTCTTGCCGATTTAAGGATAATCCTTCGATCTGTTGTAATTACAGGTCTCACACCACCATACAGCAGACTTAGCTTCCCTTTTGCAAAGGCAAAATCAAGTTTTTCTATAGTATCAATATTCTGTTCCATACTCTCTGCAGAATCTGCAACCATCGCTGTCAAAACATAAAGAATCCGCCGCTCCTCATTCTCTTCATCCAACCGTAATCCCACCAATTCCTCATAATATTTTGCTGCTGAGGAAGGCTCCATAAACAATGTATTACCCGTGGAAGATTTATCAATCACCGTACCAGAAATCCGAAATTTATATTCTTTCTTAACTGGAATACAAATATGTCCATTTCTTATTGTACTAAAACTGTCAGACATACATTCCTTATTGGAGCGCAGTATATTCTCTGCCTTCTCTCTCATACGCTCTGAGGTTCGCTCTATCCCCTCCCTGAGAGAGCATAAAAGCTTGGATGCATAATCATCTACTCTTCCTCCTCTTATCTGTGTGCGGATGGCATCCTTAAGCTCCTCCAACACACAGAGCCTATCCTCCTCATACGCCAGAGAAATCTCATACCCTTTGCACTTCTGAAGATATGCTTTCAACCTTCCCACTGCTACTAATGCATTTCCAAATGTCTCCAACTGTTCTGCGCTGAGACACTCACCTCTATTAGCGGCCTTCATTAACTCCATCATCCCCTGCAAAGACACCAGTGGTGGATTTCCTGCTCTCTCTATCAGAATCCTAGCCTCCTCCGTCTCCCTCTGCGCCGCAGCAAGCCTGCTCTCAGAAAGATATGGTTTTAACTCTTGTATCTCCTGTTTTGCTTTCTCCGTAAGAGCTAACTCAGAAAGCTTCTCCTTTATTTTATAAAATTCTAATACTTGTTCTATCTCTATCATTGTTCCAATCCTTTCTAAAAATACTAATCGAGCAGGAGAACGATCTTCTCCACTGCTCGCCGCGCGGGGCACGTGCAGCTTCTGCCAATCTCCCTGCGCGCCCCAACACATAAAAAAACCATACAGCAATCACAACGTAAATGCTGCATGGTCAAAAAAGGGCACACTAACTCCTATCTACCTGCTTTAGCAGGCATACAAATCAGGATGTGAAATTCTAATTTCACACTAGTTCCCAAAATTATTTATACACATAATAAGCATATGAGACGTTGGACCATCAGCTTTTACGCTGAAAAAAGGACATACTTCCAGCCAACTCTTGGCAGAAAACCCTTCAACAACTATTTAGTTAGCTGTATTCTCCATTCTCACAATGCTTAACATACTACACAATCTCCTTCTTTTAGACTGTTACCAGTATAAAAGAAAATATCTGCAAAGTCAAGGACTTAATATTATTCTGCCTGACATTCTTTCTGTTTCAGTTCTATCCCCTTTTTCGCTGGATTATCTACCAAGCTTCCATCCTCCTCAAATCTCGAACCATGGCAGGGACATTCCCATGTTCCTTCTTGAGGATTCCACTTCAGTGCACAACCCATATGAGAACATCTTGGAGATGTCTTGGAAAACAGCCTTATGGCTCCTTCAGAAAGCCCTTTTAAGCTCGCTCCCATATCAACGACAAAATTCCTCGCTGACGCCACAGGGTATATGCGCTGTGGAGAAAATAGCTGCTCATAAGGATTTCTCCTGCCACATATCTCATCACTTATCAACACTGCAGCCAGCATGGCAGATGTCATTCCCCATTTCTTAAACCCTGATATCACATACCAGTATGGGCGAAATATAGAATACCTACCTATAAATGGAAAATCATCATGTGTTATGCAATCCTGTGCTGACCAACTATATTCCTCGTTGCAGCAGGGGTAATATCTCTGTGCCTTCTGTCTAAGAGCAGTATATCCACAACTTCCTTTCAGCTCTCCTGTGCGGTGTGCACCTCCCCCGATTAATAGAAAATCTTGAAAACTTCTCAAGGATATCCCATCTCGATCAGCACTGTAATACATGCCTATTAATTTATCTGCTCCCGACATAGCCAGCACATAGCTTCTTTCCTGATGTTGACGCATAAAATAAAAGCCCGGCAGATTTACCATTGGGTAATGTGTCGCTATCACAATATAATCCGCCTGAACCTGTGCTTGTCTGGTTATGATTGTATGTCCCTTCACAGATAAAACTTTTGTTTTTTCAAATATAGTGAGTTCCCGTGACATTTCCTTTAGAAAACGAAGCGGCTCAAACTGAGCCTGATGCTCAAAACAGACCGCTCCCACATGCTCAAATGGCAGCTCTGTATCCGACACCAATCGGGAAGGTATGCCAAGAGAAGCTGCTGCACTCGCTTCTCTTGCAAGTAATTCTCTGTCCTCCACAGAATAAAGGTAGGATGGCAGACGCTCAAAATTACAGTCAATCTGCTTTTCTTTGATAAACTGTTCATAAAGATCCATCGCCTGTTGATTTGCACGCCAGTAATCCAATGCCTTTTTCCTACCATATTTTCTTATCAGCTTCTCATACAACAATCCATGCTGAACTGTCAGCTTTGCTGTTGTGTTCCCCGTCTGTCCGCTGCCTATCCGCTCTGCCTCCAGCACCACCACTTTCTTTCCCTGTCGCTGTAAAAAGCAGGCTGTCAGTATTCCTGCCATGCCTGCTCCAATCACTGCCACCTCTGTAGTTAGATTCTCAAGAAGTGCTTCTCGCTCTGGTATAATTGTATGCTCCTTCCACACTGATATTTTTTTCATTTTCTCACCTTCCTGCAGCACTTGCGCCCAATCTTATTTCTGTACAGTATCTCCCTTAGTTAGAAATTCATACATATAACAAAATAAAGCTCATGTGATGCAGGCAATGTAGCTTTAATACTTTGAAGCCTTTTTTGAAGAAGTGCTAAAAGCACACGCAAAGATAAATATAAGAAATAAAACAGCCACTGTCATCCAAATCAACAATGTAACCGTCCCCTTTTTGGCGAACATATCATAATAACCTTTTAGGTAGATCACCACGATAATAGCAGGAATAACATAAGACACATAATATCGAAACTTCTCAGGGAACGGAAGCCCTGTTCCCTGATTTGCCTCATTAATAAATGCCTGCCAGCCCCATCCTCTTCGGCTGGTACAAAAAAGCACATACCCAAGACTTCCCAGTGGAAGCAGATTGTTAGACACGATAAAATCCTCCAGATCCATAATAGTACTTCCACTGCCAAAAGGCATTATCCATGAGAGCAGATGGAATCCCAGCACACAGGGCATACTAAGCACAATCATCAAACCCAAACTTACAAACACACTCTTTTTTCTAGACCAGTTTAAAAGATCCATATTAAATGCCACAATATTTTCAAATACTGCAATAATGGTTGTCAGAGCAGCAAAAGTCAAAAATAAAAAAAATAAGGAACCCCACAGCCTTCCTCCTGCCATCTGAGAGAAGATGCGTGGAAGCGTGATAAATACTAGGCTTGGTCCTGCACCCGGCTCTATTCCAAAAGCAAAACATGCTGGTATCACTATAAAGCCTGCCGTCAATGCGACAAAAGTATCTAATCCCGTGATACTAAGCGCCTCCCCTGTCAGACTCCTCTCATTTCCCAGATAACTTCCAAAGATCAGCATGGCACCCACACCAAGCGAAAGCGTAAAAAATGCCTGACTGAGCGCTGCAAATACTACATTTCCAATCCCCTGCTCTGCCATCTTACCAAAATCAGGAATTAAATAAAAGCGGATGCCCTCTGCAGCACCCTTTAAGAAGACAGAATGTACGGCAAGCACAACCATAATCACCAACAGCGCTGCCATCATAAATTTCGTGATCTTCTCAATTCCTTTCTGCAGACCAAACAAGCACACAGCAAAGCCAATCACACAGATAAGCACAGTCCAGAAAATCATCTCAGGAGTATTCACCAGCATTTGGTTAAAGGTATTCGTAATCTGCTCCTGTGATGCTTGATGAAATACTCCCTGCACACTTTTCACGCAGTAATTCATCATCCAACCACCCACTGATGTGTAAAACATCATCAGCATATAACAGCCCACAATTCCTATTAGCTTCAACCTATGCCACGCCGTTCCCTCAGGCTCCAGACGCTCAAAGCTCATCACCACACTGCGACGGCTTGCCCGTCCCACCGCAAATTCACAGACAAGTACCGGAATTCCCAACAACACTAAAAAACAAAGATAAATTAATATAAATGCTGCCCCACCATATTCACCACACATATATGGAAACTTCCACACATTTCCTATCCCGATCGCACAGCCTGCCGACACCAAGATAAAACCTATTCTTGAACCAAACCTTTCTCTACCCATACGCCTCCTGTTCCTCTCTTATTATTTCTCTTTGCTATCACAACTTCTGAATCTTTAAAAGCTCCTCTTGAATCTGCCCTGATAACTCCTCCACCAGTTTGGTGCTTGCAGCAATCTGCTCTGTCGCAGCCGCAAGAGTATCCACTCTCTGATCCACCTGAAACACAAGCCCAGACAAATTTTCTGCCTGCTGTCTTAGATCTTCCATAAACTTCTTCACCTTTGCTGAAGTATCATTGGAATCCTTTGCCGCATCACGACTCGAATCTGACAGATTCTTAATCTCTCCTGCCACCACTGCAAAACCCTTACCGGCTTCACCAGCCTTCGCTGCCTCGATGGATGCATTGAGTGATAACAGCTCCGTCTCAGAAGCAATGTCAAAGATCGATTCATTATTCTTCTCAATGCTGTTTAACAAATCCGTAATATGCCCGAACGCTTCTGCCATCTGCCTGCTGTAATTATTAATATTCTGCATATTGACCGCGATCTCTGTGCTCTCCTGCGCATTTCCCTCATTCCCCACACTCACCTCTGAAAGTGAGCTCTGCATAGACTGAAAGCTTTCTGTCACATAATCAATAATGTCCCTCACGGTATCTGCGCGCCTTATTCTCTCCTCTGTCTCCGCCTGTACCTGAGCACTGAGTTCCTTCACATGCTCCATCTCCTCCATCGCCAGATCCTTCATATAATGGATACAATTCTCTTTAAAATTAATTCCATTGTAGATCGCACACGCCATATCCCTACAACTTGCATACCCGCACGCGGAGCAATCAACCTGCTGCTGTTCTGCTGTATGTTTACCCATCTCATCAAATATTTTTAAAATCTCTTGATTGGATACTGGTTTTCCTTTTATCTGGCTTGATTTATTAGTATAATGGCGAATAAAATCCTCCAGCCTCAGCTTCCTAAATTGAAAATTCAAAGCTGCTAATCTTCTTCTTGGCGAAAGCTTTCTGCCCCATGCACCTCCATGCTTCATGCTACTCTCGCGAATCTTCTGAATATTCATCAGAGTGTCATCACCCTTTGCTTTGCTCTCCTCAATTCCAGTGCCATACAGGCATCCCTGAGAACAATTTAAAGCATCCACCATAAAAGGAAGCTGTTTTCCTGTATGTATTCTCTCCTGATACTCCTTCAAATACTCATACATATGCCTTTCGCCCTCTGACTGACGAACAAAGATCTCATCCCCAAGAAACCAATATATATTTTCCTTCAACCCACCGGGTGTGGGATAAATAGAGCCAAGCCCATACTCTATCTCATCCTTCGCCAGCGCATTTCCAGACAATTTGTGTTCCTTAATATATTGTACTAAATGCTGGAATGTGACATTATAAGATACATAGCCCCCACAATTCTGATCCATAATCTCATTCTTTTTGGCTATACAAGGACTGATAAAAGCCAGCTTATCCCTAAGCCCCATGTATTTCTTCACATAGATTGCCGCGCACATCAAAGGACTGTGCACTGGCATCAGTCGTGACAGAAGATCAGGCATATTTTTCTCAATATAATCTACTACTGCCGGACATGGCTGAGAAATTCCGCCAAGAAAATGATGTGATTTTATATAATTCAGATATGCCCATGTTGTGATATCCGCCCCGAAAGACACACTAAAAATCCGATTAATCCCGGCATTCTTTAAAATACCTAGATACTTCTGATACTCCGACGGATAGTTCGCCATAAAGGCTGGCGCTATCAAAAGTGAAATCTTCTCTCCCTTTTTCAAATCCTCAAAAAAGCTTTCTGTGTCATCCCTGTAGGATCTTGCATTATGCTTACAGGCATCAAAACAAGCTCCACAAGAGATACAAGCATCTCCCTCCACCTCAATCCTGCTGCTTCCATCCAAAAGCTTGACTGCATAGTTGGCGGATGGAACTGGACATACCGAAATACATTTGTTACACACAATACAATTTTCGTTAGTATAAACTAATCCCGTGTTTTTTCCCATTCCTCATTCCCCTCTCAAGTTCTCTCAGTAATACTGCCATATAATGCTTCTCCGATCGCTTCATACAAAAATATTATAAACTCAAACGCCAATATCATCAACAAAATTTTACAAAGAATAAAGATAAAAAATAATCCGAGCAAAAGCGTTTCTTCACAATACCAAAACCAGAGGCAAAATGGTCTGTCCATGTGGCTTTAACTTGCCATTCCATCTGAAATTTGCTATACTCTATGTTGAAAAAACTGCTCCTGTTATAAGGTGACAATTACAGAAAGGATCGATTATGCATATGTACAAGAAGCTTATTACCCTTATTTTATTGGGCTGCACCGCCCTAACCCTTTTGTCTGGCTGTTCTTCTAAGCCACAAGAAACGACACAAAGCGAAAGCACAAACGCTCCCTCACAGGTAAACGAGATCCGCATAGGCTGCATGAAGGGTCCAACCGCCATAGGTATGATCCAGTTATTATCCGAATCTGACGCTGGCAATACAGAAAATACCTATCAGTATACTATCGCGGGAGCTGCGGATGAGCTAAGTGCTGCACTGATAAAGGGGGATCTGGATATCGCCTCCATTCCCTGCAATCTTGCGAGTGTACTATACAATAAGACAGAGGGAGAGATCTTGACAGCCGCGATCAACACTTTGGGGGTTCTCTATATTGTCGAGGGTGGCACCTCCATCCAAACGGTCAGCGATCTTGCCGGAAAGACGCTGTACTCTACCGGTCAGGGAACCACACCAGAATACACGTTGCGCTACCTTTTGACCTGCGCAGGTCTTGATCCTGACAAGGATGTCACCATTGAGTACAAAGCGGAGGCTTCTGAGGTAGTTGCCACACTCTCTCAACACCCTGATGGTGCCGCCATGCTGCCACAACCCTTTGTCACCGCCGCCATGAATAGCAATCCCGATCTTCGCATTGCATTAGATATCACAAAAGAATGGGAGGCACTCACACAAAATACCGTTGTCACTGGTGTGATTGTAGTGCGCAAAGCCTTTCTTGAGCAAAATCCAGAGGCCTTTCACACCTTCTTGACAGAATATCAAAGCTCTGCAGAATATGCTAACCATTCCATTGACGAGACAGCCGCACTCTTAGAAAAATATGATGTTTTTAAGGCTGCCATAGCCAAAAAAGCTATTCCATATTGTAATGTCGTCTTTCTGACAGGAAAAGAAATGAAGGAACATACAACTGCCTACCTTCAAGTTTTATATGATCAGAATCCGTCTTCTATAGGCGGCAGCTTAAAAGAGGAGATGTTCTATCTTGAAGAATAAACCAGCGATTCTATATTACTCTCTGGCTTCCCTGTTTTGGCTGCTGCTTTGGCAAGTGGCGGCCAAACAAATAGGAAAAGAATTATTTCTGCCCGCTCCCATACAAGTATTTACTGTGCTTGTCACAGAGCTGCTTCCATCCAAAAGTTTCTGGATCTGTGTGCTCTCTTCCTTTCTCCGCATTGGCGCCGGTTTTCTGTCAGGCTTAGCTGCCGGGGTATCTTTGGCTGTGGCCTCCCACTGCTGCGAGCCTGTAAAAATACTTCTCTGGCTTCCCATCAAGGTAATAAAAGCTGTCCCTGTGGCTTCCTTTGTTATATTGACACTGCTTTGGATGGACTCTTCCATGTTGGCTGTTTTTATTCCCTTTTTGATGGTGCTTCCTATTTTGTACCTGCACACTCTGACAGCACTCTCACAGACCGATCAAAAACTGCTTGAGATGGCAAGACTTTTTCACATTCCTTTTCTTAACCAACTTTCTGCCATCTATCTGCCACATATATTCCCTTCTGTGCTGTCAGCCTGCTCTCTCGCTGCTGGCATGGCTTGGAAATCCGGCATCGCGGCAGAGATTATAGGACTTTCCAGAAATTCTGTGGGAAATAAGCTCTACCAAGCCAAAATCTATCTGCTGACACCAGAACTATTTGCATGGACGATTGTCATTGTACTATTAAGCATAGGATGGGAACAGCTTTTTAAACTCTTATCCAGACTGATTGGATCAGAAACATCCTCAATAAAAAGGAGCTAATGCCATGGCTGATAGAATATCCATTCAAAATATATCTTTTTCCTATCCCAATAAAGCACCCATTTTTTCGCATTTCTCCACATCCATCCACACAGAGACAGCGACAGCACTCACCGCACCCTCTGGCTCAGGCAAAACAACACTATTGCACTTGATAGCAGGACTGATTAAGCCACAGGAGGGCCAGATACTATTTCCGCAATCACATAATAGAATTTCCATGGTATTTCAAGAAAATCGCCTGATCCCCTCCGCCAGCATTGCCAAAAACATCAGACTGGTTAATAAAAAACTGACGGATAGTGAAATCTTCAGCTTACTAGAACAGGCAAAGCTTGAACGCTATACAGCCTGTAAACCCAGTTCTCTGAGCGGTGGTGAACAAAGACGCGCCGCCATTATCCGTGCACTTGCCGCAGACTATGATATACTACTTCTGGATGAGCCTTTCACCGGGCTTGACGCTGGCATAAAAGAAACAATAAGCCAGTTCATTCATAACCGCACACAAAGCAAGACACTCATTCTTGTCACACACAATCCTGACGATATTGCACTCTTAAAATGTAAAATGGCAGTACAGCTCTAAGCTCTGTACTGCCTGATCTTTTATTTCTCTTTTCCTTCTTGGTGAATCAACCTTGTGTATATCGAATTTTCCTGATAATTACTGCCCTTGTAGGTCAATTTCTGCAAAAATCCACCTTCTGTATACCTTTGGTATACCTCTGGATCATATTCCTCAGAAAGATGTTTTTGTAATTCTGTTCCGTGTAAATTATTCATTGGAATCCTTCTAAACTTTTCTTCTACTCCCGGCAAACTTCTACACGCAATCGCAATAAGAAAATCTATCATATAATAATGGATTGCCTTCCTGTGCGATCGAAAATAAGCAAAGAACATTTCCATCAGAAAGCGAAAAAGTTCTTCTCCTTTTCTCGCACCCAAAAACCATGTCACCCAAGAAACACCTGTACAATATATCCCTTCTCCTGTCGTGCGGGTAAACAGAGAATAATTGAAATATTCCTCTGGCAGCTTTCCTGTCATAAACACAGTAGCATCCAGCCAGATACCTCCATATCGATACAACAAGCAGCATCTTGTAATATCTGCCAGATGTGCCATACACAGATCTCCACACCTAGCCATCTCCATTATCTCGTCAGGCATCTCTATATAATCTCTTACATTCTCCCACGTAACCACAATATGCTTTGCCTGAGTCGGCAGATTCTCTCTCTGACTTTTCAGACACACCTGCACCAGCTCAGGGGCATTTTCCTCCCCCTGCCACCAGCAGCTCCATACATAGATATCTTCTTCTTTTCCCGGAACATTACGATTGCTTACATCATGTGGATACTTCTTTAAATATGGCTCTATTTCTTTATAAACTTTATGATAGGGTATTCTGTCAATTATCGAATAATCTAGTTGATACACCTGATCTACAACACCATAATCTTCTAACGTTCTTTTTACATCTTCTACAAAGCAATCACTTATTGTAAGTAAAATACAATCTGCCTCACAAAGCTCTGCCCCCGCTATCTCCACTATAGGAATCTCAAAAGCAGTGCTTGGGTTTCCTTTTGCAGAGGATACCAAAATACAGGACGCATGAAATGGCAGCTTTTGTTCCTCCACCAGTTCCATAAAAGAAGCGAGGCGAAGCCCTGCTCCATATAACTTTATTTGCTCTGTTCTTCTTAACAGATTCTCCAAATCCTCCAAACTCGAAATTCTTCTCATGCCAATCCTCATTTCTCTGCATCTCTATCTGCACCTATCCTATCTTTTAATTCTGTGGTACTGATCCCTTCTGTATAGGGAAAAAACACCAAGTCCGATCCATGGCGCTGCAAAAACTCCTTTTTTGCTATCCACTTTGGATCGTCCGCATAATCACTCCCTGAAAACTGTACATCAAACCGATATCTGCGGTACGCCTCATCAGTATCCCCCTGATCCAGTGGTATCTCCACCGCCTCATCTACATATCTACATGCACGTACCAACTCAATCCGCTCTTGAAATGGAATTTTTGGATTGGATTTTTTATGCTTAATCACACCCTCATCTGTGACAACTCCCACTATCAGATAATCACATTGTTCCTTTGCACGGCGAAACAAATTGAGATGCCCAATATGAAATAAATCAAATACACCTGCCACATATCCAACGTGATAGTTTTTACTAATCTTTTCTGATGAATCCTCCTGATACATCTTCTTATTGTCCTGCCTTAAATTAGATGCTTCTTGATAAACATCATTGCGATATATCTCATTTGGATTATATACACTAAAATTAGGGACGCCCTCTCTGCGAAGCTGCTGCATTACAGGCATATAATTTCTAATACAGATAATTACCTTATACTCTGCTGGGTTCATCTCCCTTAGAATAGCTGGATTTTGTACCGATACCCCGTCAATCTCGCTGCCCCAACGACTTGCCTCATTATCCAGATAACCTGACACAGGATATACTTCCCCATATCTCTCCCGAAATATTTTGGCATATTTTCCAGAACCAAACAAGTAAAGCTTGCGTCCTTTTGTCTGATGAAAAATATCTTTAAATATTAACGAATATTCTTCTTCTGCATAATTCATCCTTTTTCGATTTTCCTGAACAACATAATATTCTCTTCTTCCCTCCTTAAAATAATCAGAGAGCCCATCGTCATTCCGCAGTATTTTTAAAAAATAACTGATAAAAGATTGATACAAAGATTGATATGTGCTCAGTCCATATCGCATCAAAAGTTCTTCTCTGGGCAGAATATGATCAAGTTGTTCATTAAATTTATAGATAAACTCTATTGTGCGAAGCAAAATTGCCTTAGCAGGTACATTTTCAAGATAAAGCTCCTGATCGTAAAATAAAAACGATTGATTCAGATAAAAACAGTTTAAAGAGACCAGATCCAGATAACCTCGTTTTAATATCACTCCCAATTCCTCTCTCTCTCTGGAAGAGCCGGAGGCAATCCGCTTCCATTTCCCTCTATTTGGATCATCTTTTTTTCTTTTCTCCCAGCCCGGCTCGAATTGCTCCCAATTGATTTCATCCACAGATGCATAATCAGACGAATGTAAGATCAGCTCCCAAAACTTGTCCAATTGCTGCAAAAAAGCTGCCTTATCCTGCTCTAATAGACTGCGAAAGTAACTATTTAATGGCACCCCTACTATATAGGGCATCACAAGTGTATCCTCTTTTATGCTGGAATTTATCATGGGTACACCATGTGCAGATAAATATTGCTGGTTAGAAAAAAGCTGCCTTACTTTACCTTTCCCGGCCGGATACAGCGCATATTTTTCTACCATATTATCTTTCCGTATTATAGTGGCCATCGCCTGCTCTGATCCTCTCTCCGCGGAAAGTGTCACTTGATTTACTGGCGAAAAATCGCCATTAAGAGGACATTCTATAAAGAATCCATTTGCCATAGTATGGAGAAGTTGATTTTCCATCAAAGTCGGATATAGCTCTTCTTCCATCAAAAATACTGTGTTGGGATTGTTATATTCTGGAAATATTCGAATATCCAACGCTTCATTAGGCGTATAATCCTCTGCGAGAAGTAACTGTGGATTGGATATTCTGGGAAATACAGAAAAAAAACGATGATTTTGAAATCCGACATTCTCTAAAAATCGAATCCATTCTGCTTTTGCATAAGCTCTTCCTTTTCTTTTCTCCTGCTCCCATGGCAGCAGATGCGAATAATTCTCCACACCGTCGAAATTCTTTCCAGTAAATATATCCTGATCTCCACAAAAATATCGGATTCCCAAGCGATTGTCCGTCGCCAAAAGCAACTTTCCATCAGGCTTAAGCAGAGATTTTATATCACGTAGCATCTGCTCCACATTCTGCACATATTCCAATACATCCACCACAACTGCAAAGTCATATCTGGCCGTATCTTCTTCTATTGTTGACATTCTTTTTACATGCAGACCTCTTTCTTCCAAAGCCTCTGCTATCAAATTGCTGTTTCCATATTCTGATACAATACAAAGTATCTTACTTTCTTTGTCAATTTTATACCATCTGATAAGTGCTTTTGGCAGCTCTCTTCGCTGCTGCTCCGATACCATATCTATGTCCCTGCCTTTCCTATTTCTATTTTCTTATCTTTTTTTATTTCCTCTTCCCCAACCTGCTATTTTTCGATGTTCCTAATATGTGGTTATTCTATATGCATTTCTAGGACCATAATATCGATTAAATTAAAACAACTATTTACAGCTCTCTCATAAAAAGATTGGTACTTCCAAATGCCTGAAGAGGAAGCTGATAGGCCGACGTCTGTTCCTTTTTTATCCCACATTCGCCCAGCTGTTCTAATATCTCCGCCGGACATTTCTTGTTGGCAACCAGATAGTATGCCTGCGGATAATTTTTTACCGCCTCTTCCGGCGGCAGGATTATATGCCCATAAAAGCTTTTTCCCCATTTTTCTCTGTTATTATCACAGACAGCCACGATATTTTCTAGTCGGTTCATCCGCATAAGGCATAGAGCAAATTTTGCTGCTTTTCCACTGCCAAATATAACAATCTGCTCTTTATCAGCCATCTTTTTAACAAAATCCCCATATAAGTCATGGTCTGCTTTTGCTTTTATTTCTATATAATCCTCATAAGACGCCGGCTTTTCTGTAAATAACCGCATCTCAATCCAATGCTGAGGCAGCATCTCCTCTTGTTTTAACAGCCCGTCTTCTCTGTCTTTTATAATTATCTGACGAAATTCGTCCAGCACAGCAAGAATTGCTTTGTCTGGCTGGCTGTGTTCTCTGTATGTTGTATATGGGGACAATGCCATCATCACCGTTTCTCTCGCGAAAAAAGCTCGTCTCGCTCTATCTGTCAATCCGTCCTCTTCCATCCTTTTTCTAATATATTTATATTCCGCAAGATTAAATTCTGCAAATCTTGAATTATAGGTGGAGGAGGCCGCGTTGTCTCTTCGATAATGATAGAATAGCTGACTTAAAAACATCCCTCTTCTCAGATTCATATCGGTTAAATAACGAAAACCACAATCCTGAAAAGCTGCTCCCTTCGTTTCATTGAGCCGAATATGAAATTCACGAAGAAACGATAGCTTATATATACCATTCCATATGTAAATATCAGGAGACAGCCTGTTTTCTGTAAAATATTGATAGGATAGTATCTTATCACAATCAGTGAAAGGATATTCCAAAAGATATTGTTCTTTTTCATAGGGTGTCACTAATGTACAAAAGCCTGCCTTGACATAATCCAACTCTTTCTCTACAGCAGCTTGATATAGAGTTTCATACATATCTGGCTCTATACTGTCATCTGTCTCTACAATTCCCAGATATTCTCCCTTCGCGATGTCCATACCCAAATTAACTTGATAGCCATAACTTTTTTTGTCAGAACAAATAAGATGAATCCGCTGATCTTTGGCGGCATACTCTTTTATTATTTCGCAGGTGCCGTCTGTGGAACCGGCATCGATACATAAAATTTCTATATCAGATAATGTTTGATTCATTACACTTTCTATACATTCTCCTATATATGCTACCACATTTAAGGATGGCAGGATAACAGATATTTTCGGCATATTGCACCTCCATTTTCATTATTAATAACTATAACTTCTTGTAAGATAAGTTTTTTGACATCATTTTCGAAAGAGGTTCGTATAGCCAGTCCGCTGTTTTCCTCCGTCACCCCGCTCCCGCTTAGTGAAAAACGTAACGGATACTAAGCTCGTAAAACACCTCGCTAAGTACCAACGTTTTTCAATAGGTTCCTTGAGGAAAACAGCGGGCTGGCTATACTGCTTTGCTGAATATTTCACATACGCTGTGATTCTTCATATACTTGCAGCTTTGTGTCTATTTTTTGTATTCATAGATCATCAAATTTTTTTAAGGAAGACAATAAAAATTATCTATCAATCCTATACAAGCAGAGATACAGCGTGTTTTGCCTTATCGATAAAAACAGCCCGGCGAACTGCCTATGGTCCTCAAGGAACCTATTGAAAAACGCTGGCGCTTAGCAAGGTATTATCGAGCTTAGCGTCCACTGCGTTTTTCACTAAGCGAGAGCAGGGTGACGGAGGACCATAGGCAGTTCGCCGGGTGGATCTCTCCAGAAAATGATACAGCAAATTTTTAACAGCAAATAAAGTATAACACTTACAAAAAAGTATACAAAATGGCATAGAACAACGCTTATCCAAAGCAATTCTTATATGTTTTCACATGCAAAAATCTTTCTCTAACTAAAATCTGTTTCATTTCCTTATATGCTTCTGAATCTTCTTTTACTGCAAGAATTACCAAACTATTATCTTTATATAATGAGAAATCTGTTATCTCCTTAATTTGCTCACTGTACAAATACTCTTTTTTCTTATGTAAATCGGTCACAGCTAATTCAATTTGCAGATCTTTTATTTTTTTTAATTGACAATATGCCGATCTCCCATAGCTTCCCGCCCCATATATAATAACATGATGAAATCCATCAACTGATTTTCGAACTCTCTCTTCCTTTCTCAACAAATTTTCTACATATTTCTCTGGAGAATGACAGATCTGACTCAGACTATTTCTTTCTAATTTAGAAAACCATTCCCATGTTATCTCGCCCTGTTCATTATATTTTTTATACTCCTCTGCTATCATTCTCGCCAATTCCAGCTTATACTGCACCGCAGTCTTTTCTAATGTATACAAACAGCCTTTTACTCGAAAATGGTAGCATATCTGATATAACTTTCTATCCTTTTCCTGATGCCTTTCCAAAAAATTATGTATATAATCATATTCATTTTTCATGGCATATACTTTCTGTGTACTGTGAATAGATGAATTAGGATTATCCTGTTTATATCTATAAAACGCCTGATCTAAAAAAAATACCTTTTTCGCGAAATAAAAAGTCTGAAACCAAAATCCATTGTCCTGATAAGATGCTCCCGACGTTTCATTGTATTGAATTTGATTTTGCAACAAAAACATCCTGTGATATAAAGCGTTCCATGTAAATTTCTCTAAAAAATAAGCTTCCAGCTCCTTATTAGGTTCTATTACTCTATTGTACATGCTTTGATTTTTTGTTAATCTATGATACTTTATCCCTTCTGTTCCATCTTCATGATCCCATAAATCATAATAATCTGTCTTTACCATTTCCGCTTGATGTTCTATAGCACAACAATACATACTTTCATACATGTCACTTGCTATATAATCGTCACTCTCCACAATGCCAATATAATCTCCATGTGCCATTTGGATCGCTTGGTTCATAGTATTGCCATAACCAGTATTCTTCTTATGCACCGCTCTTACCCTATGATCTCTTTGAGCATACCGATCCAATATCACCCCTGATAAATCTGTGGAACCATCATCCATACCTATTAATTCAAAATCTGTAAAGGTCTGGTTTAAGATACTATCCAAGCACTTTTCCAAATATTCTTCAACATTATAAATAGGTACAAGTATTGAGATTTTTGGCATTATACTTCACTCTCCTTTAGCAGCCAATCCTTCAGATAATATCTCTCTGTCCAACCCATATCCTCAGATATCTCAGCCTGCATTTTTTCAAATTGGCTTGGTGTTTCCTCTCTGTCTTTATCAATATATTCTTTATAAAAAATATCTTCTATCTCTTTTTGGTAGTATCTTTTATCTAGATAAAGATAATATTCTCTTGTCTTTGTCTGATAACAAACAATATCTCTCTCTTGTATGCCTTCAGCCAAAAGCAGTTTTTTCATTTCCTCTTTTCTATTTTGACTTACAATAAGAAAAAGCACTCTATCTCTATTTTTCACTGCGTTCTGCAACGAAATCACCTTTATATTATGATAACTCTCCCCTTGTTTTTCTGTATTATTATCACAAAAATATAGAGAATAATCTCCCAACTTGCATATCCAATCACATACTTCTTTGCTATATTTTGTATATCCGAAAATCATTATTGTCTTATACCCTCTACATCGCTCAATATAATATTTCCATTCATTCTGCTCTTCTAGCTTTTCTACTTTTTCAATAACTGATTTATATTCATCTGTTTCCATCCATATAGAAGCAATCTGCCACCATTCTCTATTTGCCCAACAAAAAAATCTCTCCCATGGTCTTATAAAAGGAGTTGCATAGTGAATAATTCCTGATTTTTTTATAAACATCTGTACAGTCTGTTCACAGATACCTTTTTTTCTCAGCTCTGTTATCTGTCCCATAAATAAGGTAAACAAATTCCATTTCTGCGGCAAATGTTTGATTTTTTTATAACAACATACATTTAATATATCCTGATCTTCATATGCATATTTCTTTTCCAAATGGCTGAGAAAAATCTTTTCTATCCCTTCTCTTCGAATTAAATCCAAATTAATAAGAAGAACACCTGCATTGATATAATGTTCCATTGAGGGGATTTGTGTTTTTTGACGTCGATCCTCCCTTTCTTTTTCAGTCATCATATCAATCCAGATATCTCTGCATCCCGCAAGATAATATTCCCGTATATCTGTCTGAAATAATTCTGAAAGATCCTCTGTAACAATAATATCTGCATCCAGATAAATACATTTTTCTTCTTGTAGCATAGAGCCTAACAGAAGACGATAAAACGTTGCTTTTGTTACATGACTATTACATATCTCAGCGTTAGCTAGCTTTTGTGTATTCACTATTAATATCTGCACGTGAATATTTTGATATTTAAGATGGAGGCGCTCTATCCAATCTTCTAAGCTTACAGAATTTTCCTTTACCATAATATAGATATCATAAAATGTATTCTCCCGCGAACTCTCTGCCAAGGATGTAATTGCAATACATGTATAAAATATATAATTACTGTCTGTCGCAAATACTACTGGTATCCTCATACGCTTGGCCAAAACATCGAATTGCTTCCAGCCGTATCCCCCTTTCACACAACCATTCCCTGACCTTTTTTTGAATTTTTTTATTTTTGATTGTTATTATAATATAGTCAAAAGATATCCGAAAAATATTCTCTGGATCCTGTACCAAAAATTCACTCTCCGTATAATCCTTAAAACATCGATCCACCACAATCAACTCTTTGCAATAACCACTTTTTGATAGCTGGGAATAATAATCTTGGCCTATTGTACCCGCTCCATATAAAATAACAACTTTATTTTTTTCTATTAAATTATATGGGAACGTCCAGCCCTGCATTTTAAAGTTTTGTATTTCAGCATTTTGCTGTGTCCAATGATAAAACAAATATTCTTCAAAAGAACTATCAATTATTCTCTTATATTCTTCATAATAGTAATTCTCAAATTGTTCCTTATCAGGATAAGTTAAAATATGAAAGACAGGCTCTGCTTGTTCTCTTGTATAATGAAAACATTTCTTTAATGCATGGAAAGATGACATTGCTCCCAGATAATAGATTTGAAATTCCAGCGCAAATACTAAAAAACTCTGCTGAAACCGCTGATAGAGCTTTTGCTGTTCTAATTCATTTTTTATTGAAAATAACATAGTATAGCCATTGATCCAATTTTCATCCATTGTATTAGACAAGGACTTCCCATTTCTTATTCTATGTACGGCTAATTTTTCTTTTACAAAACCTATTCTTTGTGCTCTGGCAAGCAGCATATACACAAAAAATCCATCCTCAGAAGAACGAAACTCCTGAAATTTATACCCTGTATATTTTACATATTCTGTCAAAAAAAGCTTGTCCCACGCCCAGCCCTTTGTAATCTGAAAAATTGCTGCATGTTTTAGAGCACTGCCTGAAAAGAAAGTACTATTACCAAGAAGTGCCTCTTCTCTCTCAAAATGCTTTATGATTCTTTTATTAGAAATAGAATCAAAACAATTATATTCGCAGATAACCACCTCCATATTCTGTTCCTCTGCGCTCCTATATAATTTCTCCAGCATATCAAGACTATAATAATCATCTGCATCCAAAAAGGCTAGATACTTCCCTTGCGCCTGTTTCATACCATTATTCCGCGCTACACCGGCATATTGATTTTTCTGTGAAATAATTTTAATTCTCGAATCTTTTTGTTTATATCTTTTTAAAATTGAAACCGTATTATCTGTAGAACCATCATCAACACAAATAATCTCTATCTCATTTAAGGTCTGATGACATACACTATCTAAACATTGTTCTATATAATCCTCTTCGTTATAGGCCGCAATAATTACTGATACCTTTATTTGATTATCCATCAATTTCTTCTCTTTCTTTATATAAAATGAAATACTCAACTTTATAAAACGCTTGACTATAATACTTCAAAAACTGGTAATTCTTTTATCTTTAAATGCTGTTTTAATAACCAAACCGTAAGCATCCGTTCTGCAAAGAAACCTATTACACGTTTACTATATGGATCATACTTTGAAATATCAATTTTATGAGCTGCTTCGATCAAAAAAGAAAATAACCATTCACAGTATTCATCAAATATACCTTTCTTTGTCAGAAACATATTATATAAAAAAACTTTATGTCCATTCATTACAGTCTTACATGCATCTATATAATCAGGCTGATTCTTCTCTAAAGACTCAAAAATAACTGCCTTTCCTCTTTCAAATGCACATTTTTGAATGGAATATTTAATACATTCCTCAATGTTATAAATATCTGTAGATCTAATACAGGAAGTTATCATATCATAATCCTGAAATATCCTGTCAATAGAATTTATATCTAATATATTTTCCCTATTTCTAAGATCACTGTTTAAAAAATATCTTCGATAATGATTAATACCGACAATATCATGCTGCGTATTCTTCCAAATCCAATAAATAGCTGTACATTCATTTAACTTTTCATTTAGATATGAAATATTCTCCCCCGTCTTATCTGTGACAGCTTTTTGTTCAGGAGAATAATTTCCCACATAAATCGGAACATACAACTCATCATTAAACACATTATATTTTTTATGTGTCACCACATAAATTTTTGTATTTTTATTATCTTTTTTGACTTTCTTTCTTCTATTAACTACCCTAACACAACAATCTTTTGTTAGGTAAGTTTTTATGCTACCATATTCTTCTAAAAAAGAAAATTTAGATTTTTTCTCCCAGTAAGAAGAAAATATAATAATATATTCAGAATTGCTCCGTCTTATATATTCCTCAAAATAAGTATTAGTGTCGGTAATTAATATAGCATCATATTTCTTATCTGCTACATCCAAACTCTTATAAATATTATTATAGATATTATAATAAAATAAGTATTTTGCCTCTCCAATACCATCAATTACAATTTCACTGTTTACAAATTCTTCTTTTGAATAATACATTCCAGTTAAATTTTCAATATTTATATCTAACAGGCTGCTAATTCTATACCTTCTTATCAAATCATTCAGCACAGCAAGACTATCTGAGCCTATAACCGGACTATTTTTTATTAAGACTTTATAAGAAACAATTTGCTCTTCTTTCACAAAAAGATTACCAATTAAATTCTGTTTAATATCTTCAAAATATTTTAAATTAGTGCATATAACGATATAATCATATTGCATAAGAGGAATTTCAGAAGGATTGATCATTATTGTTCCATCCTCTCGATAGCTTCTTTCTATTTTTTTGTCCGCAACAGCGATAATATCAACGTCTTCAAATAAATCTCTAAACTTTTGATAAACAGCTCCTTTTCCATAAATAATGACCCTTCTTTTCATATTATCCTCTCACATCATTACTTGCTAATTCGTTCCGTATAATACCTTATATAATCCT
Source organism: uncultured Lachnospiraceae bacterium (assembly GCA_910588535.1). GTDB lineage: Bacteria > Bacillota > Clostridia > Lachnospirales > Lachnospiraceae > RGIG8607. Next base: position 116,671 of record CAJUOO010000002.1, read on the forward strand.
CTGCCATTCTTTCCATTGAATAATATTTAGAATATTCAGTTATATAGTTCTTGTCCCAATCCTTTTGATACCACCTTATCATTGCATTAGCAAGCTCCTGATCACTTCTCTCCTTTGCCAGACAAACCACTTCTTCATCATTGAGATCCATCGCACATTCTGAGTCAGAAAACATAATAACTGGGAGACCATATGCTATTGTTTCCAATGCAGCGATACTCAAGCCTTCTGCATAACTTGGCATAATCAATCCCTGTGCTATGGAATAATATTTCTTTATTTCTTCATTATTTACTGCTCCTATATATATCAAGGAATCTTGCAATTTAGCATAATGGATGCTTTCCTGTAATGCACCGTTCATAGAATCTAGTCCACAGAATACAATTTTTATATTATTTTGCATTGCCTCAGGCAGCAATTGAAATGCTCTCACTGCCTGTATCTGATTTTTTCTCTCCACTATCGTGCCAACACACAACAATACCTTTTTATTAGAAAGAGCATATTTCTCACACAGATTACTTACTTTCAAATCAGGAATAAAGTCTGTTCCATTTTGAATTATCGTAATATTATTAGAAGAAATAAAGGGAAAATTTTGAAGAATTTTGTTTTTCATTCCAGTACTCACAGCTATTACTTTCAGATCTGGTATATGATAGAGCTTTTCTTGCCATTCTATATTTTTATTATATTGTCCGAATTTTTTATCTCTTGATATAAATAAATGATCTGTATACACATAAGGAATATTTTTTTTGATGCATACTTCAATACAAAGCTGCATTAATTCTCCTATTCCATGAAAATTAACAATATCTGGATTTATTTTCTTAACTGCTAATTCAAATTTCTGTGCCATATTTTTGATATATTGCTCATCTCTAACTTGATCCGTATCTTCTTCATTTACTTTAAAATCCGTCCCAACAATAGTAATATTATCTACTGTCTGCTCTGACAGCCAGCACTTCCCAATAAATAGATAGGATTCTGCTTTCCTTCCAATATATTCACAAATATTTTTTATTACCAATCCTCCTCCTGTGTAGTTTTTGCTAAATTCCTTTATCCGGCTATCATAAATTGTCCATGCCATAGATAAAACTTTCATTTCTACCCTTTTTCCTCCTACTATTCCTTTACTATATACGATGGTTTACCATGAGAAAAAGGAAATTTTTTTAGAAGTATTTTCTTATCTGCAAAAAATTCCTCTATTGCTAATGTCTCTCCCTCTACAACAGCATAATCATCAAATATAATTACCCCCCCCGCACGACTCGATCGAACATTTCCTCCAAGCCTTTCTTAGCAGGCTCATATACATCTGTGTCAATATGCAACAATGCTATTCTCTCACTTGGATTTTCTAATAAATACTGATCAACCGTATCCATAATATTTCCTTTTATTAATTCAACATTACTTATCTTTTTCAAAGCTAGACTTTTATAAAGATCCTCCTTTGACAAAAATTCTCCTTCAAATTGAGTATTCCATGCTTCTACAAATTCTTGATCACTCTTTATTTTATCCGCCATCGGAAATTCATCAAACATATCAAAACCAACAATTCTTCTTGAATTTTCATTTTCTAATAACTCTCGAAACGTACAAAATTGTATTAAGGAGCTTCCTTTAAATACTCCTAATTCTATCACACTTCCCGGCAATTCAATAATCTTCTTATACAGCTCATAATGCGCCATAATATTTCCAAAACGATATGGATCAGACGTTAAATAAAAACCATTCTCATAATCAAAAGTTTTTTCCTCTTCATATTTTCCTATCATAGTATCTCCTTCTGTAAACATAGAAACATATCCATTCAATTTTCAATCAATTATTTTCTAACATCTCATATTGTAAAACTGTATCTTCTAAAATATCCACTTTTGCTCTTTTTCCAAGCACACTCTCATATTTATCTGCTGTAATTCCACTGCCCGGACGCTTCCATGTCAACATATCTTCTGTCAAATACTCCCCACATGTAATATTTTTCTTTGCAACCAAAGATCTTCTGGCATTTTCACGAGCCTTTTTTTCTGAAGCCAAGCATTTCAAGCTTTCTTCTCCCCGCATATTATCAATTTTTTCTATTGATGCTATTATCTGGTTGGCATCCTCACAGTCCATTGCGTGATAATGATCATTCCCTTTCAATGTCTTATCTAACGTAAAATGTTTTTCAATAATTTGCGCCCCAAGATTATATGCTGTCTTTATCACATCATAGTTTTTATCTGGTTTTGTGTGATTAGAATATCCTATAATCAAATCTGGAAATCTTTTTCTAAGTGAAAGTATCTTATTCAAATTTGCATGCTCATAAGGAGTAGGGTATTCCAGCACACAATGCATCAATATCAATTGTTTGTCATTATATTTTCTAATTAAATCTACTGTCCTGATAATTTCATCCTCATCAGATGCCCCAACAGACACTATCATTGGCTTATTTTTTCTGGCCTGATATTCTATAAAATTCAGATTATTTAAATCAGAAGATGATACCTTATAAAAATTCATTAAATCTTCTAAATAGTCCGCCGAAAAAATATCAAATGGTGTAGATAAAAATTCTATCTTCTTCTCAATAGAATATTCTGCCAATATTTGATATTCTTTCTCCCCAAAGGAATCAAATTTTTTAAACAATTCATACTGAGATTTCGTCGGCTCCTCCGTGAGATCCCAATAATACGGCGAATTTATAGATGCTATTGTCTCTGCTTTGTATGATTGAAATTTAACAGCATGTATGCCAGATTCTTTCGCTTTCTCTATCATCAATTTTGCTGCTTCAATAACCGAAATCTGATACTTTTTGGCAATATCATAATAGTTGACACCAATTTCTCCTATTAAAACAAATTTCCCCTGCCTTAATCTCGTTTCTATAATTTTTTCCATATATGCCTCCTAGGATTAATATTGTTATATTACAGATTATTTATAAGATTCATAACATTTTTTCTCCCATTTCTTAAATCATGTGATAAAAGCTTATCATGAAAATATTGTCTACTTTTTTTTGAAAGAGACAGATACATCTTTAGGTTATTCTCTATCACCTCGTCTGTTGGATTAAGCCCTATATAGGTAAACCCATTTTCGTTACATGCAAATCCATGATTTCTTTCTCTCTCATTCTGAGATAGAGCGATTGTTGGTATTCCAAGCATCGCTAGCTCGTATGCTGTTCTACCTCTAGAAGATAGAGCAATATCACATTCTGACATTAATTCCGGCATATTGGGTACATCAAAGAAAACTCTAATATTTTTAAATTGATTATATTCCATCAATTCATCTACATTATGCTTTGCTCGTCCAAGTGTCACAACAAATTGATATGTATTGTATTCAGGTTTGACGATCATGTTTAAAATTCTATCCGTATAATTCTGAGGATCTGCCCCTCCAAATCCAATAAATATTTTTGTTACTTTATCTTTTATTTTAATAGGCGAATAAAACATAAATACTTTATTCGAGATATAATATTTTTCTCCCGAAAATACTTGAGGTACATTTGACTGAGACAGAAGTGCATTAATCACAAGATCTGCTTTTAAAATACCTTCTCCCTCATCCTCAAAATTTATAATTTTTGCATTAGGCAAAACTGTTCTCAGGCCAATCATATAATCAATGGAGGTTCCTAATATATCATTTATAAATATTGTATAATTTTCTTTTCTGCAAATATCAAATAATTCCGCTATACCATTCACAGGGAGCAGATTATGTGTTGTTGAACCAAAAACTTTGGCATCCGTTTGATTGCTATCATAAAAAATATCCGGTCGCACGTAAAACTCATCTGCAACCTCAAGTGCTCGATAAATATGTCCTATTCCTCTTTTATTATTTCCATTTACATAAATTGCTACTTTTTCATGATTTAGAATAGCTGCAACATTCCTCAGATCATCAAATGTATCTACATCCTGCGCCTCATCCTCTGGCATTTCAAAAATATCAACTATATTTCCAATTCTGCTATCTGGTGTTACCACAGAATATCTCGAAATTAAAAATGCACCTGTCTCTACGTAATTAGCAGGCAGATACTGCCGATTCAGCCTTTTCTTATAGTTCGGAACCTTTTTTCCATTTTCTGTGCGCCATGAAAGGTGAGGAAGGTTAATTGCAGAAATTAATGTGTCAATATCATGTTCTAAAATATAGTCTATTGCCTTATCCAACGTTTTCACATCTAAGGTCGGAGAAGTAGGCTGTAAAGTAATAATATAATCCCAAGCTACATGATGTGGTATCGCATCATATATCACTGCATCAAGAGTAACATCATCACCACAAAGTTTGTCCTCCCTCCATCGAATATTCACACTCATCTGCTGTGCAATTAATCCAACATTCGGCGAATCTGTAGATACAATAATATCTGTAATATAACGTGATTCCTTTGCATTTCGAATGGCGTAATAAATAAGAGGATGCCCTCCCACAATACGTATATTCTTATTCGGAATCCCTTTCGATCCTGCCCTTGCTGGTATCACAGCCAATATTCTCATTTCTTTATAAATCCTTTCTGTCTCTTCAAGATATATATACAATAAAAATAATAAATCTAAAATAATGTATCATATTCTACTCTTTCGAATATCTCTAATTTTCCACCACGAGTTGCATTATAGATCTTAATACCATTCTCTTCTGCATATTTTTTTGCTGCCTTATATCCATCCAATTGCATATCAACATCTGCAATATAGGAATATCCGTGTATTGCTTTCAGATCTTCTTTAAATTTCTCCTCCTCTTTTTCAATCATTTTAACATGATTATCCGTTGTGTTTATCTGCACTCTTCCATCTTTATATCGTTCTACAGAAAAAGACATATCCATACCTATAAGATATATCTCCTTAAATCCCATATATCCTGCTAACTGCAACATAGAATATGTAACTGTTCCTGAATCATAAATCTGCTTACTACAGTCATCACTAAATAAAGGTAATTTTGTTTCTGGCTCAAATTCACGTTTTATAAATACATAGTATAAATTCTGTATTTCTTCATCATCTCTATATTGGAAACCATCCTTTATAATGCTAGTAAATGCTGCCCGGCATGTCGATGTTAGCATTTTTACATCCTCTTTTTGTGACATCATATTTTTACAAAAAACAGAATCACTGGCACAATAAAAAGTTGGTCTCCAGCTTGTACTCTTATATAATGCATAAATTGAATTACAAGCAAACGTATATTCTTTTTGTAGCTTTTCTAAATCAAAAATCCTTAAGCTTGGTCCATTTCCTATAATAAAACATCTTTTCCCTACATATCGATTATGAAATCTCTGTACTTTTTTTGTATATAAATTCCAATTTGTTTCCTTTTCATACATTTCAGATATTAATTTTTGAATATTAATAAAAACAAAAATATGATCTTCTAAAACACCTCTTCGTTTTAACTCCCCTATTATTTCATCTGTATAAATATAAGATGATATAATAAAATAATCTTCTTTTAATATTTCTTTAGAATATAAATAAATTTTCTTTCCATCTACTTCTAATATTTTTGTATCTCTATCAATATACCCATCCCAACATATTCCATTATCACTTAGAAATCTTCCTAGTATCTTCCCATAAGTACCTGCACCTGCTATGTAAAGATTTCCTTCTTTTTTAAGTGAATCCGCCCATTTTAAAAAAATATCAATACTATCAATTCCTATTTCCATTTATTCTATTCTCTTTCAACCAATCAACAAATTCCCTTACGGCTCCATTTCCCCCATTACATACTGTTACATAATCTGCAATTTCTTTAATCTCTTTTACTGCATCTGAGGGACAGCCTCTTACAGCCACCCGCTTCATGCAATCCAGATCATTAATATCATCACCAATGTAAGCTGTTTCTTTTAAAGAGATCCCCTCTGCCTGTAGTACCTCTAACATATCTTTCACTTTATCTATACTTCCTTGTATCACTCTTGTAATACCAAGCTCTCTACATCTATGAATAACAATATCAGATTCTCTTCCTGTTATAATAATTGGAATGATTCCCATATCAGGTAATAACTTTGTGATAGCATATCCATCCTTTACATGAAATCGCTTCATCAGTTCTCCCCGTCTTCCTATATATAATCCTCCATCTGTCAACGTACCATCTACATCCATTATCAATGCTTTCATCTTTTCTAATTCCTTTTATTTTAACAAATCATAAATCTTTTGACCCGAAACATGATATCTTCGTTTAATTTCTGCTGAGGGTCCAGACATTGTAAATTCATCATAAAAACCAACTGGCTTAACAACTGCTTTATGCTTTCTTCCACTCAGACATTCACACACAGCACTATATAACCCTCCCACAATAGAATGATTTTCCACCGTTATTATTGTTGATACTTTATCAGCAACTTCATTGATACACTCTCTATCGATTGGCTTTATTGTCCTTATAGAGATTAATTTCCCCAGCTTTCCAACTTCATTTAATTTTTGCCATCCTGACCACGCCTCTTTTAATGAAGTTCCTTCAAAAATTATTGCAAAATCATCTCCCTCATCCCTCAAGTACTCTGCTTTTCCAATAATAAATTTACAATCTTTTGTATGAAAAATAGGCTGTTCTTCTCTTGCTACTCTCATATATACAGGCCCCTGATATGCAAGCATTGCTTTCATAGCTGCCTTTACATCATTTTCATCAGAAGGAGATAATACTGTCATTCTTGGCAGCACTCTTGAGATTGCCATATCCTCTGTAGCATGATGTCCTGATCCATCTTGCCCATCATCCACTCCTGCATGTGTTCCAATTATTTTAACATTTAAATTAGAATTACATATTTGTCTCGTTTGTGCCCATGTCATTCCATTTGAAAAAATTGCCAGTGCAACATACACAGGAACAAACCCCTCCTCTGCCAATCCACCTGACACACTCATGGTACTTTGCTCCGCAATACCCATCTCAAAAAATCTAGTTGGATATCTTTCATGAAACATTTCTATATTGCAGGAAACAGAAACATCACTTGATAAAACTACAATTTTATCATTTTCACTGGCTACTTCTAGTAAAGTAGGACCTATTGCATCTTTTGGTATCGTATATAAATAACTCGATTCCATCAATTATCTCCCCCACGTCTTATCAACTCATCTCTTGCTCTCTGATATTCTTCTTGTCTAGGTATTGCCCTGTGCCACTTCCCATTATTCTCCATAAAACTAATTCCTTTTCCCTTTACTGTGTGAGAAATAACACATTTAGGTTTTCCATATTGAGAGGATAAGCTTGTAATACAAGAATGAATCTGTTCCATACTATGCCCATCAATTTCTTTTACGTTCCAACCAAAAGACTCTATTCTCTCTTTTAATGGTTCAATGCTAATTACATTCTCTACTGGCTGATGAGAACAAAATCCATTACGATCTATAATAAGAACAAGATTATCCAGCTTATAATGCCCAGCTTCCATAAGAGCTTCCCATATTTGTCCCTCATGCATTTCTCCATCCCCAACCATTACATAGATAGTCTTTTCGGATTTTTTTAATTTTTTTGCCAGTGCCATTCCTACTCCATAAGATAATCCTTGTCCCAACAATCCTGAAGTATAATCTGTCTGTGGTAACTTTAATAAATTAGTATGTCCCTGCAATCTGGAATCTATTTTTCGAAATGTCTGCAACTCTATATCCTGAATAAATCCAAGTTCATGTAATTCTGCATATAAAGCAGCCACTGCATGTCCTTTTGATAATATAAATCGATCTCGATTTTTATTCTCATACTCTATGACACATTCTCCAAGATAAGTAATCATATCAACTGCAGATAATGCTCCTCCTAAATGGCCAGAATCGCCTTGATACACCATATCCAAAATCTTTATTCTATTTTTATTTGCTTTTTCTCGAAGCTGATTATAATTAACAGTCATGATTTCCTTCATCATTTTTCTCCAAGCCAACTATAGCCTCTGCCATCTCAAAATCTTCCTTTTCGTCAATGCATACACTTTCCTTCCAACCAATAGGTTGTATCCAATGCCTGTCACCGATTCTTCGTTTTTTTTCTGTAAATACTTCTTTCTCAAAGACAAAGAGCTCACCTTCTACATATACAGGTTCTAATTCCTGAGTACGAACCACATCGGTAAGATTATAGTTAATTGGCTTTTCCTTATACCATACAAATTCCTTTATAGACTGAGCAACAAATGCAGAATCATAATTTTCTTCTCTTACTTTCTTTATTGTCTCTGTAATTGTTTTAGCAGTAATAAATGGCTGTGTCACATGCATCAATGCATAAATATCTGCATCAATTGTTCGGATAAATTCTTCAATAATATCTTTCGATTTTATCGTATCTGCATCCAAACTTTCAGGACGCTGTAAAAATTTTATCTTATCTGGCATATATTCTTTAATAACGGGATCACTGCAAAACACATATACTTCATCTATACTTTCAACATGTTGTATTGTATCAAATAGATATTGACACAGAGGTTTTTCTCCTAAAAGCATTATATTTTTTCCCGGTAGCCTTTGATTATGCAATTTAATCGGAATCATAGCAACTACTTTTTTCATCTTATCACCTTACTTTGTATATACTGTTCATATATAGAATCTAAATAATCGTAATCATACCTTTTTTTCTTATCTTTATCCAACATCTCAAACATACATTTTAGATCATAGCTACTGACATTTGGCTTGTCTTTTAGATAGGCTGTTGCAAATACATGCACACCATATAATCCAGCATACATCATAGGCATAGAAAAACCCCACTCATACATTTTTTTAAACTCAACAAGATAATTATCTATCATATTCAAAATGTATTTCATATTATATTTCTTTAAACCTTCTCTATTTAAATATTCGGAAAATAATTCTGTATTTAAATTTCCACCTCCTCTACCCATTCCATACAAAGAGGCATCAATAATAAGTTTTCTTTCCGGCTCACTTATTTTTAAAATATGCTGTGCAAGAGCAAAGGAATTTAATTGATTATTATGAGAATGAAAGCCAATTTTAATTTTTATATCTAGATTTTTTTTATATAGATTATACACTCTATCAATATCTGTAGAAGTTGCTAAAGAATAAGTATCTACCATAGATAATGCTTCTGCTTGTACTTCATTTGCCAATTCAATAATCTTTATAATATTCTCATCCCTATATGAGAAGGTATCCATTGGCTGTATGGAAACCTTATATCCTTTATTAATTACTTTCTGTATAAATGGCTTTACATTATCAACATCTTTTTCAAAAAAACTAATTCGTATCAAATCAAAAGTTTTTCCATCAAAGGCTTCCAATTTATCAACATCATACCTTCCATAATCCACCAATGCTGCATAGATTGCCTCTTTCTTTTCTGGGATATAAGGAACAGCAAAAGAAGGCTGCGGAAAATATGTTCTGCCATGTTCAAATTCACACTCTTTTAAAAAACCACATTCAATTATCTCAATACCAGCATCTGTAAGATTATGTATAATATCTCTTATCGCTTGCTCGCCAAATCTTGCTTCATTTGCTTGCGCGCCATCTCTTAGAGTACAATCTAAAATCTGTATACTCTTCATAATAGATAACCTCCCCTTTTTCTCAATTATACAATTTTTTTCATATTTTTATTTACACAAATAAAGTACAATATAATCCGACAATCCTATTCTATTACACTCATTTTTCCAGACATTATCAAATGTCTCTGTTATTATAGAATTTCGTATATTCGAACAAGGTTCTTTTTCTATTAACCAGCCAAATAAATTATCAAGACCATATCGCTGATAATATTTCACTTTTACTTTTTTAAAGCCCACATTCTCTGCAATAAGTTTTAAATTCTTTTCTGAAAAAATCCACATATGCTGTGTACTAAATAATAACTTTTTTTCAAATATCTCACCCAATAATTCTCTCATAACAGGAGCTTCCGTAGGTGTTCCAATAATAGCCTGTCCTTCTTCTGATAATAAATCAAAGATATCTGTTATAAATTTTATTGGATCCTCCACATGTTCGATAACATCAAATGTGGTAATCACATCTACTTTATTTTTCCAATGTTCTTTTGCTTCATCCGAATAACCATAGATATGAAATCCTTTTTTTCTCATAACATTCTGATAGGATTTGGATGGCTCCACAGCAATTACTTCCTTCGCTACACCTTTTATATAATCTAAAAAAGCACCACAGCCACAACCTATATCTGCCACAACTTTATTTCTAAAAATGGTCGTACCTGTGTAACACAACTTATCTAATGTCTCTTTGTCATGCAATTTATAAAACAGTTCCGCATCTCCCCCCCCTCCAAAGAATTTCGATACTCCTCACTTTCATAATAATACTTCATATCTTCTAAAATTGACTCATGCCATATAACATCACAATTATCGCACTTCCACATAATAATTGGATTTTCAGTATATCTACCAAGTCTACCATTTCTTATCAATCCTTGATAGGTTGTATGAATCTTGTCATAATTACATAATTTACATTTCATTATTTCTCTCCCTATTCAAATAATTGATCAAATTCAACTCTTGTCACCTCATTCAATTCTCCACCTCTTGTAGCATTTCTTAATTTCTTTCCTAATTCATCTATCTTTTTTCCCGCATAAGCCAAGCATTGTCGCGCTTCTAATATATTACCCAATCCTAATACCTCTTTTTTATCAGGAATTTTATAAAAATGAGAACCTTCCTCCTCACACCTTATTCCAGAAGTCATATCCACGCCTAAAAGATAAATTTCTCTAAATCCCATATAAAATGCTATCTGTATTGCATCATATACTACTGTGCTACCCATATAAATTCCTTGATACATATCTATAGAAAACTGTGGATTTCCCGGTTGATAACTTAGTCCTTTAAATTCATATATATTTTTTTCTTTCAGCTCTTCAATTTCTTTATAAAAATGGCGAATAAACTTTATACCTTCCATCTCAGCTATTCTAGATCTATCATGCTGAACAACATTATAATCCACAGCAACATAATAATCTGGCCTCCAATGGGTATATTCATAAGCAAGATATATTCTATTTACTCCAAAACATATTTCTCCATTGTTATGTAAAATGTCTAAATCTGAATATCGTAAGCTTGGTCCATTGCCTATAACAAAGCATCTTCTTTCTTTATGTATATCTCTAAATTTTAATATTCTTTCATTTTTAAACCCATACTCCTTTTCATATATCTCATTAATATCCATGATTAGATAATTATGATTCACATCCAATATTTCTTGTAATTTTGTACTTTCTTCCTGATTCGTAATGACAATAGGCATATTTTTTTCAATGTTATTTATTTCATTCCGTTCAAGATAGCCAACAACTGTCTTTTCTTGTTTTTCTTTAAAACTTTCTTCTATCATTTCAGCTATGGGGTTTTTCGTATAAAAATAAATTGTTTTATATTTTTTCAATTCTAATTTAAAAATAATATCATCACAATCTCTATAAAATCCAGTTTGCATATAAGGACAGTAATAAAAATGTAATATTCCTTTTTCTTTTAAACAATTGGATATTGACATTTTATCCATAAAACCGGTAATAATAATTTGCTCTTCATTTGCTTTTTCTAAATACTGCTTCAATGAAATAATAGGTATTTCCTCAATATATTTTCCCTGTTTTCGTTCATCATTATCTATAACTGCAATAATATTCTTTCTTTTAAAAAACTGAATTGCTGCAATACAATTTATCCCTGCTCCAAATAAATAATACTTCCCCATCACAATCACCGTTCATATTCTTTCTTTGATACAAATATATCCACAACTTTTTGCCTCATTGAAACACAAAATTATTTTGTAAGCATAAAAAATCCACTATTAATAAATTGTTTCAAAATAATAATTCTTCAAAAATACTTATCAATAAAATCTTCAGCTCCAATAAAAAAATCACTATACCTTTCTTTTAACTGATTATCCGACCAGTTCCACCATGCTATTTTATTTAATTTATCTATCTGATCTTCTGAATATCTATAGCGAATAATTTGCGCTGGAACCCCGCCAACTACCGCATAATCAGGAACATCTTTCGTAATAACAGCCCCTGCTCCTGCAATTACTCCATTTCCTATATTTGCTCCGTTTGTTATAATTACATTTCTTCCAAGCCAAACATCATTTCCTATTTCTATTCTCTTTAATGTTTTCACTATTCCTTTTGGCTTTATTCCCGGAACATACCATCTTGCCTTTTTCATTTCTTCATATTTTCCTAACAATACACTATTTATATTTGAATCTGCATATATAAAAGGATGCGTGGATAAATAATCAACAGGATGATTCTCCACCACATCAGAACCAATTGCAAAACTACAAAATGCTCCTACAGATTTTACAAGCCAATGATCGCACAATGGTCCATAACTGTATTTTCCACATTTTGTAAACTTTATGTCACCTTCCCCCCCTCATCAAATATATTAATAATATTATCATCACTAAAATACTGTCTAATATTTTTATTAATCTGACCTATTACATCAGAATTTTCTATTGTCAATAGTACTGTGAGCTCACTACAATCTACCATTTCAAAATATTCTATATTTTTAATTTTTTGATTATAAACAGCTAATTTATTATCAATAATATACTTTTCTTCAATACAAAAATTCCAATTTAAAATCTGCTTTGTCAACATCCCATTCTCACCAAATGGATATATAATAAAATTCTTTTTTCCCGCAACGATTGCTTTTTCAATCTTTTCTCTTATTCTCTGATATTTTGTCATATTATTACCTATCTTTTATCTATTTCATTTAGTAACAAATACATCTACAACCTTCTGCCTCACAGAAACACAAAATTGATTTGTTAAAACAAAACATCCACTATCTAATATCACATCATAATATTTAGGATTAATACTAATAATATAAGCTTTTCTTGGGTTTCTTTTCAGACTTTCACAAATATTCTCTATTGTTTTTGAGAATATATCTTTCGCAAAAGGATCGAAATAATAAAACCAGTTGTATTTATCTAGCTCTGTTGTAACCAATGAAGCATCTCTGTGTAAACATAATATTTCCTTATTATCTTCATTTTCTGAATAATTTAATCCCAATTTTGCAAAATTTGAAATCATAATTTCATATATGCTACTTTCAAATTCTACTCCCCCTACTCTACTAAATCCATAGTCTAAAAAGGCAACCATTGCCCCACCTTTACCACAGCCAAAGTCAAAGATCGCATCATTCTCTTGTGGCAAACAATGGCATTTATCTAAAATTGGAAATATTTCTTTCTGTGTACTAATGCGATAACTATGACATCCATTCTTTGCCTCTTTAAAATTTGAACTGCTAATCGCTGTAACAAAATCACAGTCAAACATATATTCTAACCATTCCATAAATTGTACGCCATATAAACCTTCTTTTTTCTTTTTAAATATAACATTCTCCCGTTCTTCCATCCCTATATAATTTTTATATACTATTTCAAAAAAATTGAAATACGTTTTATTTTTTACATACCCATGTTTCTCTATTTTTTGAATTTTAACATCGTCACCGGGAACAGCTAGCCAAACTACTGCATCTTTCACATCCATATAATTAAACTCAAACAAGGAGTCTCGAAATAACGGAAAATTATACGGTACTCCATTTGACCAATCATCAGTAATAATAAAGTCTACTTTTATACTATGATAATACTCTGCATACCACTCTAAAAAACGTTCTGAATATCCATATCCATAAAGAATAACTCTACGTCCAAAACATTTTACTATTATATCATCTAATTTTTCTCTGAAATTCTCAAATACCTTTAACATATTATTCTCCTTATTACCTTTTACATTTTATCTTGAAATCAGATACTTCTTAAACAATGTCTTTTGCTATCTTTGAAGTATTAGGTTTCACCCTTCCGTCACAACCCCCGCTACATAAAACAGGGCATTACACTTGCAACGCCCATATTTATTCCTCGTGACAGTCGCCATATAACTATAACCAGTCACTTAGCTCGTTGTTCGCGGGAATAAACAAGACCACTCCATTTTTTATATATCTCCTACATACTCTTTTATAACACGGATCGTTTCTTCCATTATATTTCTATCCGCAACAGCTATCCTAGCAACCAGCTCTTCCTTATCTGTAAACAGCCTTATCAATATCCCTCTTTCCTTTAAATATTCCCTTAGCTTTTGCATATCTGTATTTTCTATTCTAACTGCTACAAAATTAGAATCCGACTGAAATGCTCTCACATGTTCCATTTGATTTAAAGACTCTATAAACCACGTTTTAACCTGATTTAATTCCTTATTCATTCTTTCATAATATTCTTTATCATGCACAGCAGCCACAGCCATTTTGCGTGATATGGTATTTTCTCTAAATAATGGCAGATCCAGTCCAAATATATGCTTTACCTTTGCGTTACAAAATCCATATCCAACCCGCATATTTGCCAATCCATAGTATTTTGAAAATGTTCTTGATATTATAATATTGGAATATGTCTCAACCACCCTTCTCACATCTATATTTGTCTCAGAAAAACCCCAGTATGCTTCATCCAGTAATATTAATGATTCTGGATTTTCCTTTACAATAATCTCAACAGTCTTTCCATCTATTTTGCAGCCAGTTGGATTATGTGGATTCGTTATCACAATAATTTTGGGATGATATTTTTCTGCTTTTTTTAGCAGATCCTCAATATCCATATAATATGTATAATCATCCTTACGAACGTTGTAATAAAATACCTCACAGAACTTTTCTTTTGCTAGACTTTCATAATAATTCCAACCCGGATTTGATGTTAATACCTTATCTCCTCTCTCTAATCCAATAGAAAATACAGACTTAATTAATTCTGCTGAACCATTATGAATATAGATCTCATCCTCTGGTATTGAAAAGGCTGCTGATATTTCTTCTATTAAAAAATCCTTTGATGCCATGTCATATTCATATAGATCTTGTATCTTAACATCCTTTAACACGTCCAGACATTTCGGGCTTGGTCCAAAGGTATTTTCATTTAAGTGAAGGCGTCCTGTATGTTGATCGGTCACTGCAGAATTATAGCGTTCCACATCATCATATTTCTCAAAAATATTAGGAAGCTTTTTGTGATCCTCCATTGACTTTTTTAATAGATTATCTCTATATTTTGCAAAATCAGCATCAAATGCTATCACGTCATCAATGGTATCAAATTCCTGAAGAATATCATCGGAATATTTTACTAAACGAAACTTTAAGTCCTGAATATGCTTTATATGAAAATCATCCATCATCATCTTTTTTGTGTCTGGATCTTCATATTCTTTTTGTAAATAGTCCAAAAACTTCCTGCTGAATTGTTCAGAAAAAAATGCTTCCCCAATGGTATACCATGCACATTTTCCACCTCTCACTATCTCTGTAATATAATCTCCATCCATCTTTGTAACACAATATTCATCTGCATATTCTTCCGTATATTTGCAGGCATAATAGGAATCATACACATATTCTTCAAATACATTTTCCCCGAAATAATTATCTGAGCAGCAAATATAGCTTTTTTTCAAATAATCTCTAGCAGCATATAGAGAAGAAATATTATTGTAGCGATAATAGTCATCATTCTCTATTAAAATCACATGATATTTCTCTCTTAGATACTGAAACTTCTCTTTTAAATAACCAACCACCACAATTATTTCTTTTATTCCAGAGTCCTGTAATTGTTTAATCTGCCTCTCAATCAGCGCCTCACCTTTTACCACATACAAACCCTTTGGGATAATCCTAGACAAAGGCAAACTTCTTAAACCGACGCCAGCAGCCATAATAATAGCATTATCCACTTTATATTCTTCAAGAGCCTGATACCCTAGCTTTGTCACATTCTCTTCCAGCCATCTTTTCTCTGTCAACTGTTGTAGTATTGCTGCTGTCTGTTTTTCTGTATAGCCTGTCCTCTCTGCAATTTCCTTTGTATCTCTGTTGTCCTTCCACTTATGAATTGCATATAAGACATTAAATTCTTCAATCTTCATCTTAGTTTCCCCATCTAATCTTTATTCAAATTTAATATAAGTCGCTGTATGCTTTGGTCTTCGTTTGTTTTTTGGAGGAGGCACCATATAATCCTCTCCAAACATAAATTTCAAAAAACCATCTGAATCAACAGGAGCTTTTACCGTCAGATTTTCAAATATAATATCGCAGGAATTATGCATCCACTCTCTTAAAAATCCTCTATTTTCCTCTGGTGCACCCCATCCAAGAGTTCGTATCAATCTTGTATTTTTTCCTTTATATTTTTGGGAAAGCCTTTCAAACTCTCGGAATGCTACACTAGGTGGGATATGTCTTATTATTTTATATATTCTTTTTTTTACCATATTTTTCTCATGTACTGCTCCCACAGGGGAATACAATATCTTCCTTGCCAAATAACATCGAAAATTAAAAAGTGCTTTCCACGGCTGTTTTTCGGGCATCCCATCACATGGAAAAATATCAATAAAAATACCACGCTTCATTTTCAACATTTCTTGATCTTTGCGCATAAATATAGTTCCATTCCGCAACATTCTTGCATATCCCCAACGATATCCCGGATCTGTTTTATAAGTCTGTAAGAAATACTTATTTTTATCAAGCTGTGTTTTACAGATATAACAGAACTTATCATAATCCTCTCTCAGCATCCTGACATCAATATCATCATCCCAAGGGATAAAACCCCTATGTCTGACGGCTCCCAGTAAAGTACCCCCATCCAATTCATAATGAATATGATTTTTCCTGCAAATTCGATCTAACTCCCTAAGCATATCCAATTCTATTAATTGAATTTTTCTAATACTTTGTGGCGTGTATCTAAATTTGTCCATTTTTACTGTTCCTCTATTAAAAAATCTGATGCATATATGACAATCCCATACTTTACATCAGATTTCGTTTATTCTTTATTTTTATTGATATACTACTGTTATGACACAACATGTCTCTTTTCCTCTCAAATATAAATTATCCTAACACACTTTGACATTTCACATAGATTGTACTATGATACCAAAACTACACAAAAAAGATATTTTATAATCTGATTTAAAGTATGAAATTGTCAAGGTTCTCTCTTCTATTATCCTAGAAAATATCTAAAAAAATTTTTCTTGTCATCTGTCTTTTCCACAAGACGTATAACCTCTGCTGAAAAGTATTTTTCAGATATTCTCTAGCTTATATATCTCTCCGGCTCATTTAGTATAATATCTGTAATTCCCTGTGCTTCCAGCGGTGCAAAATCTAATTTTGTTCCAGTTGGCTTTTCTGGATATAGATGACCTCCCATCCAAGCTCTTACACAATACCCCTCCAACTGTCTTGCCATCAGGTCAATCCCCTTCCAGAACGGATGAAGTGCCTTTGCTCCACAGCCTCCTTTTATCTTATAGAGACAATCCGAAGCCTTTGTGTCCAATATTCCAAGCTCTGCATTTTTATCTAATTCTTTCAGCTTCTCCAGCGATCTTGCTGAAAAAGAGGAATACACGATCTGATCCTGAAATCCACGTCTATGCACTAACTCCACAATTTTCTCTTCCATTCCATCATAAGAATATATACTATTTTTAAGCTCGACATTGATCCTAAGCCCCATCTTAATCCTCGGCTCCAGCAGATCAAAAACCTCATCCATAGTGGGAATAAACTGGCTTGGTCCACTATCTGCATAGATATGAAGCCTCTTTATCTCTGCAATCGAATATTCCCTCACATATCCGATTCCTTCTGTAGTTCTTTCTACTCTCTCATCGTGGATCACCACTAACTCACCATCTTTTGTAAGCTGAATATCCAGCTCTATTCCAGTAAGTCCATTTATCTGTGCTGCTTTCTCAAAGGCAAGCAACGTATTCTCTGGATATCTCTGACTACATCCTCTATGTGCCCACAGCTTCATCCTCTTCCCTCCTTCCTCAAATATTTTTCCATTATCTCTGCCATTGCAACAGACTCTCCCCGCGTCAGCTTAAATTCACTGCTGTTGCTCCCATTTATCATTGACAAAAAGTCACTGATCTCATATCGCAGTCCATCTCCAAGAAATATCTCAGAATACTTCTCTATCTTCTCTGCGTTTTCATAATGCACTTCAAAATATGTTGTCTTCCACCATGGCGCCTCCGCCACAATATACCCCTTTGTGCCTGCTATCAAAAGTCTGCCCTCCGATTTAACTCCAAGCCCACAGGTTGCTGTGGCAACTCCTGACGGATAGCTTAATGTTGTTCTTGTAAAGAGATCCAACCCCTTTTCATCACGAATGGAATCGAATTGAAGAGAGTTGTATTCCTTTCCAAATATCTT
Source organism: uncultured Lachnospiraceae bacterium (assembly GCA_910588535.1). Lineage (GTDB taxonomy): Bacteria > Bacillota > Clostridia > Lachnospirales > Lachnospiraceae > RGIG8607. Next base: position 135,134 of record CAJUOO010000002.1, read on the forward strand.
GAATATCGGAAGCATCACATAGCTTCCAAGCTCTGTAAAACTGCCACCATATTTTTTATCTGTAAGCTCTCTGCTCACCTGAGCTTCCAACTTTGTGAAACACGCCTCCACATTTCTTATATTTCCAATAATCCCACTACATGCAATACCCAACAGCTTATGAAATCCCGGACAATATGCGGTTTTTATTCCTTCTAATAAGATTAATTTTCTCTCTCTTGCACACTCAAAAAGCTCCTCGGCCTGCTTTTTCTGCAGCACCATTGGTTTCTCACAGAGCACATGCTTTTGATGTTCCAGAGATGTTTTAATATACTGATAATGTGTTTCATGAGGAGAGGCAATATACACCACATCTGACGCCTGATAAAACGCTTCTAAATCTTTGTAGAAATTAATCTCCCATTTATCTGCAAATCGCTCTGCGCTCTTGGTGTGAGGATTGTACACTCCCTGTGTGCTGATCCCGCTGACCAGCTTTGCCTCAGGAATAAATCTCTCTGCAATTCTTCCTGTTCCTATGATTCCAACTCTCTGAATGGGACTGTTCTTCTCTCTCAACATCGTGCTGGAAATATTTTTCGTCCGTTCCAGATAGACCACATCACAATAATCCTTCACATAATCAAATGCTCCCGTCCAATCAGAACCAATCACAAAAATATCAATATGAAATTTTCTTATATCATTTATCTTCTGCCCCTGTGTCTCCTCAATAACAATCTCATCTGCAAAGCCTGTTTTCCTGACATTCTCAATGCGCGTCACCAGAGAATCCACCACATTCAGCTTTCCTCTCGCCTTGTCATAGGCTTCTGTTGTTACTCCGACAATCAGGTAATCTCCCAGCTCCTTTGCCCTCTGAAGCAGACGATAATGCCCCTCATGAAAGAGGTCAAATGTTCCATATGTAATTACCCTTGTCATAAGCCCCCCTGTTTTATACTTTTTCTTTTACAAACTTATAGATATTTTTACCGCATGTCCCATCTGTATTTGCGTTGATCTTGGCAAATGCCTGAAGCTGTCTTTCTTTGTCAAATGAACTGCCAATGATATTATTATCCAAAAGATCCTTCAGTGAATGAAACGCATTTTCATTTAAGCAATACTGCATCCACTCTGATTCTTCCATAAATCCGGGTTCATGTTGCAATAGATCCTCATAGTCAAAATCTATCTCAACCTCTTTGTATTCCTTTGTGTCAAGATTCAGATCAAAAAGCTTTCTTTCTGGACTATACCACAGCCTAATATCCGCCCTTCCAACCTGTGGATATGTAATAACAAAGCTTCCCATACCACTGGTTATAAAATATCCATTCTTTCCTCGCATTGCGTTTCCCACGGGAAGCTTCCACTCTTCCATTTTTCCAGTCTCTCTGTCAAGAGACAAAAACATATTTCCCCAGCGCGGCGAGACAACAATCGTTTCCTTCTCCCCTTCCTGTGAAAATGCAATTCCTCCAAAGGGATGTTCATCACATTCCTGTTCATAGGGCCATTTTATAGCTCGAAATTCTTCTGGCACATCGCTGTACTCTCTGCTCTCTCCCGTCTTTGGATTCCAACGGATAATCGTCATGCCCTTTATGGGAAGTAACCACAGATCTTCTCTATCTATTATAATTCCCTGAACGCCTCGATTGCTGGAATGGCTGCTGAGTACTCTTGCCTCAAAGGTATCCATATCCAAAAATACAAATTGATCGTCCTCCGGTGAGGCAAAGATCAATTCATTTTTATATTGTCCAATTCCGCCCGACTGCCACTCCCCATTTATGTATCTTACAGAAAAAGGTTGTATTCCATCTATATAATGAATCTCCCCTGTTTCCACATTTATTCGTACAAGCTTTGGATATTGAAAAGGAAACAAAAAGATATATCTCTGGTTATACCAATAGCTGTAAAAGGACGCTCCTTGAACCGTGAAGGCTGGAAATTCAATCTTTCTTATCTTTTTATTTTTAATCATCAATATATGTTGTGCATGGTAGGGAAGTATATAGAGATTACCCCTAAGCTCCAGTGCTCTCATATAATATCCGCCACCAGAATATCCACTTCCAAGATCCATATAAAATTTATAATGATAATCATTATGCTCCGAATACCAAAGCTGATTATTTGCTGTGACATGGTACCTGTCGTCACCCCATGCATCCAGCCACAGATTATATCTCTCACCTCTCCAATCATCCTTCTCAGGAAGGGAATGAATATTATTATTTAATAGAAATAGTGGCTTTCCAACCACCCCAAACAGTAAGGTGACACTTGTCGCCCCATCTCCTATATAAACATCAGAGAGCGCAATCGTATCTTCAATATTTGTTGTCTTATCAAAGATTCCAATCTGTTCTTCAATAAACTTATGTTTTAATTCATCATATACAGGCTTATATCCCTGTCTCATGGACTCAAAAGTAGATTCCATCAATGGATGTGGCCTCCACAATAAACAAGCATCCTCCCTGCCTTTAAAGGTATCAAAGACGTATTGCATCTTCTTAAGAAATGCCTCTGTATTTCCCAGCATGCCGCCTATGCTTGTATTATAAAAATACACTTTCTTGCCTTCCATCTTCTCCCTCCACTCTACTGGAGGATTAGGAGGATTCTGACACTTGTGTATTACGCTGTCAAATTTAGGAGAGCCTAAAACCAAAAATTTATTATCTGGTATTCTTTCATCAAAATACTTCCTGTATTTTTCCGATTGAATTACAATATAGTCAGCATGAAGATATGCCAGACATAGGGATTGTCCCTCACTCATCCCCCCTGATGTTACATAATATGGAACATACACAAGACAATCTGTAAATTTTTTTAAATTTTCTGAATAAAAATATGGATGAACACTTGTAATAATATTTCCATCATCATATGGATTATGGATAAATATCAGATCTGGTCTGCGTACCTCAAAATTATAATCTTCATATCTCACAACTGGAACATTCGCTGGATATTGCCTTGCCTCATAATGTCTTTTTAAAAAGCTGCCATCAGGATTTTTATCAAGATATGGAATGGGAATCACATATGCATCACAATCGGGATCGGCGTCCGCTGCCTGCCAAATACTTTCCAGACTATCCCACATGCTTGCTTTATATGGAAGAAAAACGGCTTCTATTTTTAGCTTTATGTCATTTTTTACGCTATTTGAAATTTTTATCAGCTTCTGTTTTAGTAATTTATAGGATTTATTTACATTCAGACCTTCTCTGTTTACGAATGTTTCATGACACTGGTATATTAACTCACAGTACTCCTCCAGCAAACACACCGTCGGATGCCCCTCGCCTTCTACATTCTCAATCATAGTGCCAAGGGCAATCGCACTGTTTTGACATTCCCCCAGCAGATCTAAAGCAGACTGCTCATTCTTTTGATCCATATATATCTTAAGCTGATCCAGTGCATCTTCAAATAATCTCAGCAGTTCCTCTATCTGCTCCTTCTGTGTTTTTCTCATATAACTCCCATCTGCCTGCTATATTTAATATGAAATATAGATCAAGGTTTCCATCTCACTTTATTTATAAAAGAAATTATTCTTTTAAAATAAGGTACATTGGTCATTGAAGAATCTTCTTCAATGATGCGGATACTCCGCTTCGCTCCCTGCTACATCATACAGCAGTATGTTCACAGGGTCTTGGCATACCCAATGCACAGATATACTCTGTCTTCTAATGCCGGCTGATTTTTTTATATCACGAACCCGCCTTCCAGTCCTGACACAGCATATATATCCTTCTTATCAAGTAAAACTTTGGATCACCAAAGTTTATCCGGCTGGCTGTTCCTATGATCCTAATTCAATACTTTTCCATCCATTCCGCGATTTAATACATTTCTTGCAGTATTTGTCTTTTCCTCCACACAATACCCGCAAAATGGACAAGAAAATATGCCATCTTTTTTTATTCCCACTGCAGTGCAGCAACTGCACTCATTACTGATATCTTTCCCCAAAACCTCCACTAAGTTCACTGAGTTTTCTCTGCATTTTTGGCTTAATCGACTTCGAATATATCCTCTCTGCCACATGGCAAGAGAATGGTTTACTCGCCTGTTTGTACTGCCTGCATGTGGTCTTGGAAGCTTAACCATATAGATTGTCTGCGGTTTTTCTATCTTCAGCAAACGATTCAGCTCATGGTTTATATAACTGTGAAGCTGTTCCTCAAATCGACGTTTTTTTGCTTTATATTTTTTACGACCGGGATTATTCTTTCTGTTACGATTATAGCTTCCCGTCTGCTTCCGCATCCAATCCGCATATTCTCGCTGGTATCTCCCCAGCTCTTCTCCATAGCAATTTCCCTTATCTGTCGTCAGCATGGTATTCATGCCAAAGGAAATTCCTATCTGATTCAGATAATCCTGATAATGATTCACCGCCACATAAATAGGTGCTTTGATCTCAATCCGACATTGGTCTGGATACAATTTAATATATAACTGAGAATTATATTGATTGTTATCCGTCAACGGAATAAAAATCCGTTTTCTTTTTTCTTTTGTCGAAATATATATTCCATGATCTGCATAGCGATATGCCCGCTCCGCGATAGAAAACCCCAAAGCATATTCTGTATGTGGCTTTCTGTGGTATCTTCTCACCTGCCTGCATAAATAACGATGCAACTTTAATGTATCCACCTGCTCTGAAAGCATGTCATACTGTTTTTGAATTTCTTTTGGCAATACACTCGGCGTGTGATTTAAAACTGATTCAAAGATATTACTGATTCTCAGCAAAAATCGCAGATAATGCTTCTCTTCTGTTGAAAAGCGCTCATTTCCCGATATCAACTCAGCAATCTTGGTCTTAGTTCTCGTCCACTGTCCTTTTATCTCCCCCAAGGCATCAAAAACAGCAAGATAAAAATATACAGACGGCAATGCAAGCTTTGTGCGAAGACCACTTTCTGTCATCTCATTCTGCACAGTATAGCCCGGATACAGCTTTGACAGACTCCCAATCCCTCCAAACCGATCATACACATAATTTTTCACTCTGCTGTAGTCCTCTGCAATCTCTTGCAGCTTTCGCATATCCTGAGCGGAAACCGGCTCTCTATTGTATTGGTGAATAGTCTTACATATTGTATCTGCCGACATACCTCTTTCCTTTTAGCACAAAGTATACTTTGTGCTAAGGTCTCTTTTATAGTCCCTATTACCCAGTGGCAATTCCCAGCCTAAAGCACGACAAACGCATGAGTAAATAAATTGTGAACACGCCCTTTTTCTGATAAAAT